>NZ_JBLOJT010000001.1:0-87434 GCF_047785745.1 Streptococcus pluranimalium
CCTTGTCGATTTCGATGCTCTCTACGGCCATCGTCGTAACGCTCATGGCTACCGTGACTGTCTGGAAGAATTCGATGCCCGCTTGCCTGAGATTACAGAGCTTTTGGGGGACAAAGACTTACTTCTCATCACAGCAGACCACGGCAATGACCCAACCTACGCTGGAACAGACCATACCCGTGAGTACATTCCTCTCTTGGCTTACAGCCCATCCTTTACAGGCAGCGGTGTGATCTCACAAGGACATTTCGCGGATATATCAGCCACCGTAGCGGACAACTTTGGTGTTGATACTGCCATGATTGGGGAGAGTTTCTTAGCTGACTTAAAATAAGAGGTAACCTATGGAAAAGATTATCATTTATCACAATCCAAATTGTGGTACTTCTCGGAATGTCTTGTCTATGATTAGACATGCTGGTATTGAACCAACAGTCATTGAGTATTTAAAAACACCACCTAGTCGTGAGCAGTTGCTTGATTTACTGGATAAGATGGATATCACTCCTAGAGAGCTATTAAGAAAAAATGTTCCTGAATTTGATAAGCATGGCTTATCGGATCAGACGTTATCTGATGAAGTCACTATTGATGCCATGATGGCAGATACTATTTTAATTAACAGACCAATCGTTATGACTAGTAAGGGAACAAAATTATGTCGACCATCTGAGGTATTGCTAGATATTCTTCCGGTTCCTTTACCAAGTCCATTCGTAAAAGAGGATGGCGAAATCATTCACCCTAAATAATAAATAAGGAGATAATATGTCATTATTAGAGAAAGTTAGAGTTACACAATCATTCCTAGAAAGTAAAGGAATTCAATCACCAGAATTTGGCTTGATTTTGGGGTCGGGTCTTGGAGAATTGGCAGAAGAAATCGATAAGGCAATCGTTGTCGATTACGCTGATATTCCCAATTGGGGGCAATCAACAGTTGTTGGCCATGCTGGGAAATTAGTATATGGTGAATTAGCTGGACGTAAAGTTTTAGCACTTCAAGGACGTTTCCACTTCTACGAGGGAAATCCTATGGAAACAGTCACTTTCCCTGTTCGTGTCATGAAAGCATTAGGTTGTGAAGGGGTTCTTGTGACAAATGCAGCAGGAGGTATTGGGTACGGTCCGGGTACCTTAATGGCTATCAATGACCATATTAATCTGACAGGAACAAATCCTCTTATTGGTGACAATTTAGAAGAGTTTGGTCCACGTTTTCCTGATATGTCAGATGCCTATACTAAAGCTTACCGAGAAGTGGCTCATCGGGTCGCTGACAAACAAGGTATCAAGTTGGAAGAAGGGGTTTATATAGGTGTTACGGGCCCTACTTATGAAACACCTGCAGAAATTCGAGCCTTTAAAACAATGGGAGCAGATGCTGTTGGTATGTCAACAGTGCCAGAAGTTATAGTAGCAGCACACTCAGGCATGAAAGTTTTAGGAATTTCAGCAATTACTAATTTTGCAGCTGGTTTCCAATCAGAGTTAAATCATGAAGAGGTCGTAGAGGTTACAACACATATCAAGGAAGATTTTAAAGGTTTGGTCAAAGCCATTTTGCTTGAGTTGTAAGTGATAGGATGGAGGAATGATAAGTTGAATTTTCCTAAACCTGAAAACTTAATCTTGATTGGTATTGGCTTAATGCTACTCGCAGCTATTGTCTATCTTTTTGTTAGACCCTCTCAAAGTATCCTGTTAGCATCTCTCAGTCTATTACTTTTTCTCCTTTATCAAGGCAAACTTAAAAATAAATAACTCAGAAAGGTAATCATTAAAATGAGTATTCATATTTCCGCCACTAAAGGCGATATTGCTGATAAAATTCTTCTTCCAGGAGATCCGCTACGTGCTAAATTTATTGCAGAAAATTTCTTGGAAGATGCGGTTTGTTTTAACGAAGTTCGTAACATGTTTGGATACACTGGAACTTACAAGGGTCAACGTGTTTCTGTTATGGGTACTGGGATGGGGATGCCTTCAATCTCTATCTATGCTCGTGAATTGATTGTTGATTATGGTGTTAAAAAGCTAATTCGTGTTGGTACAGCTGGTTCTATTGATCCAAATGTCCATGTTCGTGAATTGGTTCTTGCCCAAGCAGCAGCGACAAATTCTAATATCATTCGCAATGATTTTCCAGAGTACGATTTTCCACAAATTGCCAATTTCCAATTACTTGATAAGGCTTATCATATCGCTAAAGACTTGGGGCTAACAACACATGTTGGTAATGTCTTGTCTTCTGATGTCTTTTATTCAAACATGCCAGAACGTAATATGAAGCTGGGCGAACTTGGTGTTAAAGCCATTGAAATGGAAGCAGCAGCTCTTTACTACCTTGGAGCACAACATGGTGTTGATACCTTGGCTATCATGACAATTTCTGATAGTTTAGTAAATCCAGACGAGGATACAACAGCTGAGGAACGTCAAAATACCTTTACGGATATGATGAAGGTGGGACTAGAAACACTGATTGCAGATTAATATGAGTATAGATACTGATAAAATTGCTGTTCTCCTCGACTTATATGCCTATCATCAATTGTTAGAAATTTTAGATGAAAACATTAATGATGAAACTTTCTTTTTGTTGGAAAGTTTGAAGGAGCGTCGTGAGTTAAACGTTGCCTATCTGTTCAAGAAAGAAGACGAAAGAAAACAGTGCGAAACGTATTTTAATCATCCATTGCTATCTAATGCTTACGAGGAAGAATTACTAGCTAATTATATTTTTGATTTGGAAGCGAAGTTGCGTAATGGTAAGATTATTGACTTTGTTAGAGCTGTTAGTCCTATTTTGTATCGCTTGTTTTTAAAAGTTCTTGAAAATCAAGTGCCAGAATTAGCCGACTATATCAATAATTCTAAGTCATCTCAATACGATACTTGGAATTTTCATAAGATGCATGCGTCTAGGAATAACATAATCACTTCTTATGTTTCTGAAAAACGCGATGGCAAGGTAACCTCCAGTAGTTTATCAGAGTTAATTCAGTATACTGATTTGGATGAGAGAATCAAAAAGACAGTTTCTGAATTAAGAGAATTTGAAAAATCTGTTCGAAATCCTTTAGCGCATTTAATACTCCCTTTTGATGAGGAAGAGTTACATCGAACCACCGGTTTCTCATCACAAATCTTTTTAGCTAAAATTATTGATTTAGCTAGGAATTGTGGTGTGGTTTATGATCGAGAAAACTTTTATTTTGATCAAATGAATAGTCTTATATTAAGAGAATTAAAAAATGATTGACCAAATGTCAATCATTTTTTTTGAATTGTACCTCTTCAAGTAAATAGTCGATGAATTTTTCACCCATTTTGGAGAGGTTAGCTTTTTCGTGTTTTAGATAAACAATATCAATTTGGTCGTCAACATCTAAGGGGATTGATACGATGTTATCACCGTTGAGTTTACTATTTAATACTCCCGTAGCAATCGTATAGCCATCAAGGCCAATCATTAGATTGAAGAGGGTTGCTCGGTCTGATACTACAATGGATTTAGGGTGAGGAATTTGAGCCATTATTTCTTCAGAAAAGTAGAAAGAGTTGTGAACTCCTTGGTCATAACTGAGGTAAGGGAAGTCCACTAAATCTTCTAATTGGATAATCTCTTTGTTTGCCAGTGGATTATCTTTGCTAACAAAAATATGTGGTTGTGTTGAGAAGAGACTGGTTGCTACCAAGTGACTATCATCGAACATTTTGGTTAAGACATCTCTATTGTAGCTATTGAGGAAAAGAACACCAATTTCAGAGCGAAAGTTTTTAACGTCATCAATGATTTCATAAGTTCTGGTTTCACGTAAGAAAAGTTCGTACTTGGTCATATCAGTTTTATTTAATAGTGACACAAAGGCGTTGACAACGAAAGCATAATGTTGAGATGATACGCTAAAAAGTTCCCTTTGGGCTGTCGGATTTTTATAACGTTCTTCGAGAAGATCGGTTTGCTCAATGACTTGTCTAGCATAAGAGAGAAATTCTACGCCATCCTTAGTCAAAGTGATTCCTTTAGGATTGCGAATGAAAATCGTAATTCCCATCTCTTGCTCTAAGTCACGAACAGCATTGGAAAGGCTAGGCTGAGTAATATAGAGTTGTTTAGCTGCCTCATTCATTGAGCCAGTTTCTACAATCTTAATGATGTATTGTAATTGTTGAATTCGCATAAAGTCATTGTAACACAAAGCAGATTGAAAGATAAGTTAATTTCAAAAATTCTCATCAAAAATCTCAAAAAGACAGATTTTATTTTGACATCCCTTTAAGAATTGGCTATAATGAATGCAACTAAATCACCTTTAACTAAGTCCAGAGAGGCATAGAAGGTTGTGGTCTGCGGGCCACTTTCGGAATAAGATGATCGGATTCTTTATAAGAACTGGTCTAAAAGGGATTGATCCTTGTTTTCGTAAAGCCTTGCCAGATCTGGTAAGGCTTTTATCTTGCAAAGGAGACAGTAATTGTTTGAAACGAGACCCATCATTGCCCTTGATTTTCCTGATTTTGATAGTGTCAAAGTTTTTCTCGAGAGGTTTCCAAAAGGAGAAAATCTCTATGTCAAAATAGGAATGGAACTCTATTATGCTTGTGGCGCTGAGATTGTTTCCTATGTTACATCCTTGGGACATAGTGTATTTCTGGATTTGAAGCTACATGACATACCTAATACCGTTGAGTCAGCCATGAGAGTTTTAGCCAAGCTAGGCGTTGATATGACTAATGTACACGCAGCTGGTGGTGTTGAGATGATGTCTGCAGCCAAACGTGGTTTCGGTGACCAGGGAGTTCTCATTGCTGTGACGCAGTTAACGTCAACTAGTCAAGAGCAGATGCAAGACAACCAGAATATCCAAACTACTATACAAGAGTCTGTTAAACATTACGCAAGCAAAGCAGCAGAAGCTGGCTTGGATGGTGTGGTATGCTCAGCACATGAAGTGATTTCCATCAAGGACGCCACATCATCTAACTTTGTCTGTTTGACACCTGGAATTCGTCTAGCTGGTTCAGAAATTGGCGACCAAAAGCGCGTGATGACTCCGAGCCAAGCTAAGGCTGCTGGTTCAGATTATATTGTTGTTGGAAGACCGATAACACAGGCTCAAGACCCCTATCAAGCTTATCAAGCGATTAAGTCTGATTGGAATGCTGCATTATAAAAAATGATGATAAAAACTTAAAAGGAGACTATTATGACACTTGCGACACAAATTGCATCTGATTTATTAGACATTAAAGCTGTTTACCTACAACCTGAAGAGCCTTTCACTTGGGCATCTGGTATCAAATCGCCTATTTATACGGATAATCGCATCACGCTTTCCTATCCTGAAACACGTTCTTTGATCGAAAATGGCTTTGTAGAAGTGATTAGGGAGCATTTTCCTGAAGTAGAAGTGATTGCTGGTACAGCAACTGCAGGAATTCCTCATGGGGCCATCATTGCGGAAAAGATGAATTTACCATTTTCTTATATTCGTTCAAAACCTAAAAATCACGGTGCTGGAAACCAGATTGAAGGGCGCGTGATTAAAGGGCAAAAGATGGTTATTATTGAGGATTTGATTTCCACTGGTGGTTCTGTTTTAGAGGCCGTCAAAGCTGCCCAGGCTGTAGGTATTGATGTTTTGGGTGTGGTTGCTATCTTCACTTATGAATTGCCTAAGGCTCAAGCTAACTTTGAAGAAGCTAATGTCAAACTAGTGACCCTCTCAAACTACAGCGAATTAATAAAGGTTGCCAAAGTTCAAGGCTATATCAATGCTGATGGCTTGATGCTCTTAAAAAAATTCAAGGAAGACCAAGAAAACTGGCAACATTAGACGGTTGAGAAGCTTAGTTAGTCAGCTTCTTTTTGGTATAATACTCATCAACAAGGCTGTTTATATAGAAAGAGGTCAGGATGTTTAAAGACGCAACAGATATGGCAGAAGCGGTTTGCTCAGGTCAGGTGTCTCCCAAAGAATTGGTCTTAGAGACAATTGCAAAGGCAGAAAGAGAAAATAGACGACTGAATGCTATCACTAGTACGCGCTATGAGAAGGCTCTTTTGGAAGCCGAAGAAGGTAATTTTACTGGAAAACCATTTGCAGGAGTTCCGATTTTCTTAAAAGACTTGGGTCAAGAGCAAGTTGGAGAATTATCAACCTCTGGTTCAAGCTTATTTGCCAATTACCGTGTCAAGCAGTCGGATAATTATGTTAAACGATTGGAATCTCTTGGTTTTATCGTTTTAGGACGAACTAACACACCAGAGTTTGGTTTCAAAAATACGTCCGACAGTCAACTTCATGGGCCGGTTAACCTTCCTGATGATGTCACACGCAATGCGGGTGGCTCGTCTGGTGGTGCTGCGGCACTTGTGGCTTCGGATGTTAGTCCTATTGCCGGGGCAAGTGATGGTGGCGGTTCTATTCGGATTCCGGCTTCTTTTAACGGCTTGATCGGTCTCAAACCAACGCGAGGTCGTATTCCAGTTGGACCAGGTTCCTATCGTGGTTGGCAAGGTGCCTCAGTTAATTTTGCCTTAACTAAAACGATCAGAGATACAAAAACTCTTTTAGAGCAGTTTCAAATCTGCCAGATGGAAAGCCCCTTTGTCTTACCTAGGCTGACTCATGAGGATTTGTTTGAAAAATCCTTAAAACCTTTGAGAGTAGCGCTGCAATTGACGTCTCCGATAGGTGGACAAGTATCGGATGAAGCTATCAGTGCTGTAAAAAAAGCTGCGCAATTCTTGGAGATAGAAGGACATGAGATTATTGTTTTAGATAAGCTACCACTAGATGGTATTGAAGCCATGAAGTCTTACTACATTATGAATTCTGTTGAAACAGCAGCTATGTTTGATGGGATTGAAGCCAGCATAGGACGCCAAATGACACAAGCTGACATGGAAGTCATGAGCTGGGCCATCTATCGAAGCGGACAAAAGATTCCAGCTAAGACCTATTCAAGAAGCTTGTCACAATGGGACCAGTATAGTCGAATCATGTATGATTTTCATCGAAGCTATGATATTCTCTTGTCACCAACGGTTGCCGAGGTAGCCCCAAAACATGGTCAGTTTGATCTATCAGACCAGTTGAAAGATAAGCTAAAACACATGGATGACTTTAATCAGAAAGAGCAGCAAGACCTCATTTGGCAGATGTTTGAGCATAGTTTGGATTGGACACCATTTACGCAACAAGCTAATCTAACTGGACAGCCATCAATTAGTTTGCCAGTTTACCGTACTGAGGAAGGTTTGTCTATAGGTGTTCAAGTGACAGCAGCCAAAGGAAGAGAAGATTTGCTCTTACAAATTGGTGAATTATTTGAAAATAAGAATCAGTTTAGGTGATATTTTTCAAGAAAAATAACTTGAAATAAGCAAAAAAATACAGTAAACTATAATAGTAAGCACTTTCAGTCTTATAAAAAAATTAAAAGGATGATATGATGATTAAGAAACTTACTACACTTGTATCACTAGGTTTGGCTGCGACCTTGATAGCAGCTTGTTCAAATGATAAAGCTAGCCAAAATGAGTCTAGTTGGGACAAAGTTAAAAAAGCTGGCGTATTAGAAGTTGCGACGCCTGGAACGCTCTATCCAACGTCATATTATGACGATAATAAAAAACTTATCGGCTATGAAATAGATATGATGAATGAGATTGGTAAACGTCTTGATATCAAGGTGAATTATCAAGAAATTGGAGTAGCTGAAGCCTTTACCTCTGTTGATAGCGGGAAAGTTGATGTTGCTGTCAATAATTTTGATACGACACCAGAGCGCCTTGAAAAATATAATTTCTCGATTCCGTACAAGTATTCTGTTGGTGGAATGATTGTTCGCGAAGATGGTTCTTCTGATATCAAAGCCAAAGATCTATCTGACTGGAAAGGCAAAAAAGCTGGTGGTGGCGCTGGAACTCAGTATATGAAAATTGCTGAAAAACAAGGTGCTGAGCCTGTTATCTATGATAATGTTACTAACGATGTTTATCTTCGTGATGTATCAACAGGACGTACAGATTTCATTCCAAACGATTACTATACTCAAAAAGTAGCTGTTAAGTTTGTTACTAAACAATACCCTGATATTAAAGTTAAAGTTGGAGATGTCAAATACAATCCAACAGAACAAG
Organism: Streptococcus pluranimalium; assembly: GCF_047785745.1. GTDB lineage: Bacteria > Bacillota > Bacilli > Lactobacillales > Streptococcaceae > Streptococcus > Streptococcus pluranimalium_B. The sequence continues at coordinate 8,156 of NZ_JBLOJT010000001.1, forward strand.
GGATTGTTATGAGTAAAAAAGATAAATCTCTTAAGAAGAAACTTGATGGTGTGATCAAAGAGATGAAAGAAGATGGTACGCTCAAGAAGATTTCTGAGAAATATTACGCTGGTCAAGACCTAACAGAACCAGAAAAGGGAACTGAAGATTTACCAACGATTGATGTTTCTAATAAATAAGAAAAATGATTTGAAGACTGGGAGATAACTCGGTCTTCTCTTTTAATAATAACTGGGAGAATTTATGTCAATTAACTGGCAAGCATTATTTAATCTGGATTTAGCTATTGAAGCGATCCCTGTCATTTTAGAAGGGCTTCCTTATACCCTCGCCCTATCTTTAATCGGTTTTTTCTTGGGAACAATTCTAGGATTTTTTGTTGCCCTTTGTCGGATGTCACACCTTTGGCCCTTGAGATGGTTGGCAGCAAGTCATGTCTCACTCATGCGAGGAATTCCCCTTATGGTCTTACTTTTCTTTATCTATTTTGGTTTACCATTTATGGGGATTGAGCTTGATGCTATAGCAGCAACCATCATTACCTTTACTTTCATGTCTAGTGCCTACATTTCGGAAATCATCCGTTCTTCAATCGCAGCAGTAGATAATGGTCAGTGGGAAGCAGCGCGTTCTTTGGGCCTTAGAACACCAATTATTTATCGCAAAGTTATTATTCCTCAGGCTATTCGTATCGCTTTACCTCCTCTTAGCAATGTCCTTTTAGATATGGTCAAAAGCACAGCATTAACAGCCATGATTACTGTTCCAGAGATGTTTAACAAAGCTAAAATCATCGGTGGTGCCAAGTCAGACTATATGACCGTCTATATCGTAGTTGCCCTCATGTACTGGGTGATTTGTACCCTATACGCTATTGGACAAGACAAGATGGAAAAACATTTGGCATTTTAAGGTTACAATAAGGTTTGGATATCTTTCCAGGCCTTATTTTTCTTGCCATTATGATAAAATAGAAGTCAGAAAGTTGAGGTGCCTGTGATGAATATTCAACATCATTTTGAAAACAATATTCTGCCAGATTTGTATAGTAAATACACTGATAATCCAGTGGATGGTTTCTCAGTGACATCATTTCCATTCGAGATTACTACTCTACCTGAGAATACTGTTAGCCTAGCTTGGAGTTTTACAGATAGGGATGCTATTCCTGTCTGTGGTTTTGAATACATCCACTGGGTGGTGGCTAATGTGTCACCAAAACGAACACATATTGTTGAAGATTTTGCTAATCAAGATAAAGAACATCTCAAAGGTTCAAATAGCCTGACTAGTAAGTTTATGGCTAAAGATTTTGGTGATTTAACAAAAACTTATATCGGTCCTTGCCCTCCTGAAAAAGATCATCTTTACACCTTAACAGTTTATGCTTTGGATAAGGAACTAGATTTAACAGAAGGTTTCTTCCTCAACGAGCTTCATCATGCTATGAAGGGACATATTTTGGCTCAAACTAGCTATGATTTTGTCGGAAAGGTATAGGAGTGGTGTATGGAACATTCAAAATGGCATGATTTATTAAAAAAACAGTTACCAGCAGGTTATTTTCCGCAAATCAATCATTTTTTAGATGATGTCTACCGTCAAGGAATAATCTATCCCAAGCGTGAAAATATTTTTAAGGCACTTTCTAAGACAGATTACGATCAGGTAAAAGTGCTTATTCTAGGTCAAGATCCTTATCATGGACCAGGACAAGCTCAAGGTTTATCTTTTTCAGTACCTAATGATATGCCAGCTCCTCCATCTTTACAAAATATTTTGAAAGAACTGGCTGATGATATTGGGCTAAGAGCCCACCATGATTTAACGCCTTGGGCCAAAGAAGGTGTCCTGCTTTTAAATGCCTGCTTAACTGTACCTTCAGGGCGAGCAAATGGTCATGCTAATCTGATTTGGGAGCCATTTACAGACGCGGTTATTTCCTTACTTGACCAGAGAGAAGAACCACTTGTTTTTATCCTTTGGGGAGCCTATGCTCGCAAGAAAAAGACATTGATCAAAAATTCTAAGCATCTCATTCTTGAATCGCCACATCCCAGTCCTCTTTCAAGTTACCGTGGTTTTTTTGGTAGTAAACCTTTTTCTAAAACCAACCAGTTTTTAGAAGAGCATCACCAACAGCCTATCAATTGGTTGCAATAGAAGAGGAAATCTTATGTTAAACATTACTGATATTCAGAAGGTTCACGAAAGCTTTACAGGACCTGATTTTCCAAAATTGATTCAAAGATTTAAGGAAATGGGTATGGTAGCCAATACAGTCTCTCTTGAGAAAGGACTGGTAACTTATACCAATTTGGTAGGCGATTCTGTTCAACAAACAGGCTAACGAGTTCACACCTTAATTGTACGTCAAGTAGACAAGGAACAAGCTCAAGCTGATTTGAAAGCTCATCAATCAGGTCAGACCACATTATGAACAAGGCTTTTTTATGAAGTTAGTTGAGGAGGTGGGGGGGGAGTTGCTGAAGTGCTCAATAAAAGGGCTAATCGGAAAAGATTAGGTACTGAAAATTTGCAAGAAGAGCTTGGCAAAGAGTTGGCAGACCTTATCCACTATGCTGTCGCTATTGCTACGGTGAATCAAATTGATTTAACCAGTGTCATTATTGAAAAAAGATAGAAGTTCAGCCCTTAAGTACCAGCATGAAGAGAACTTAGAAACATTTTTGTCCAAGCTTCATTCAAATTTGCAATGATTGCAGTAGTTTAAAAGGAGAACCTATGTTACTCATTAAAAACGGTCGTGTTATCGATCCTAAGTCCAAATTGGATCAGATTTGTGATATCTTGATTGATGGTCAGAAGGTTGCCAAAATAGCCAAAGATATTCAAGTAAAAGATGCACAAGTCATTGAGGCTAGTGGTAAAATTGTGGCGCCTGGCTTGGTAGATATTCATGTTCACTTTAGAGAACCAGGACAAACGCATAAAGAAGACATCCATACGGGCGCTAAGGCAGCAGCAGCTGGTGGCTTTACAACGGTTGTTATGATGGCTAATACCAACCCTACTATTTCAACAGTGGAAACCTTGAAAGAGGTTTTAGAATCAGCTGCCAAGGAATCTATTCATGTCAAGTCTAATGCTTCAGCTACTCTGAATTTTGATGGCAAAAATATAACTGACTTTGAAAATCTTCTTAAGGGTGGAGCAGTAGGGATTTCAGACGATGGTATTCCTTTAGAAAATGCTGGTGTTGTCCGTCAAGTTTTCAAAAAAGCTAAAGCCTTAGACGCAGTTGTCGCTCTTCATGAGGAAGATCCAAATCTCAATGATATTTTGGGGCTAAATGAAACGATTGCTAGATCTCATTTTGATTGTGGAGGTGCAAGAGGGGTTGCTGAGTACTCCATGATAGCACGTGATGCCATGATCGCTTATGAAGTAGGTAATAAATTTCATGTACAACATTTGTCTAAAGCGGAATCCGTTAAGGTAATTGCCTTTGTTCAAGGATTGGGGGCTAAGGTAACGGCAGAAGTATCGCCTCAACATTTTTCTAAAACAGAAAGCCTCCTCCTTGAAAAAGGAACTAATGCTAAGATGAATCCCCCTTTGCGCTTGGAAGAAGACCGTCTAGCTGTCATTGAAGGGCTGACATCAGGTGTCATTTCAATCATTGCGACTGACCATGCTCCGCATCATAAAGATGAAAAAAATGTAGACGATGTCACTAAAGCTCCTTCTGGAATGACTGGTCTAGAAACCTCTCTTTCTCTTGGTCTGACTTACTTGGTCGAACCGGGACATCTGACATTGTCAGATGTCTTAGCAAAAATGACAATTAATCCTGCTAAACTTTATGGTTTTGATGCAGGTTACTTAGCAGAAAACGGGCCGGCAGATTTAGTGATTTTTTCTGAAGAAGATCGAACGATTACTGAAGATTTTAAATCTAAAGCTCCTAATTCCCCCTTTATTGGAGAGATACTAAAAGGTAAAATTATCTATACCATCTGTAATGGGCAAATCGTTTATCAAGATAATTAACAGTTAACTCTAAAAAACCTCCTTGTTACTTGATTTCTGACAAGGAGGTTATTTCTTTATTTAGGTTTTTGCTTGGTAATATTTAGTCCAAATGGAACAAGGTTTTCTTTCTTAGCCTTGATACGTTTGATATTATCTTGGTGACGATAGACAATCACACCTGCCATGGCTAAAACAACCAGAGTAAACAAGGGGTCATAATCCTTTAGAATAAAATCAAAAATAGGAAAGAGCAAGGCGCTTGCGGCCGCAATGAGGGCTACTGTGATACTAGTAAAGGAAATCATACTAGACAGTAAGAGTGTCCCAATAAAAACGATAAGAAGATATAAAAGGAAGATAGGAGCAAAACCAAGTAAGACACCCGCACTAGTTGCAACGGCTTTGCCACCTTTAAACTGGGCAAAAATCGGATAAGTGTGGCCGATTATAGCAAAGAAACCAACGAGGAGAGGCGAAATAGAACTGCTAAACCAAATAGCTAAAAGAACAGCTAAGGTTCCTTTTAATAAATCAACAGCAAGTGTGACAATACCTGCTTTTATTCCTAAAATACGGAAAGTATTGGTTGTGCCCATATTGCCAGAACCAAAATCACGCAAATTGATCTGGTAAAAATATTTACCAATCCAAAGTCCAGTAGGAATAGACCCTAAGAAGTAGGCGATTAATACAAGTAAAATTGTTTTCATATACCCATTATAGCATAGCAGTCAAAACGAACAAACTTATTTTTAAGATTAATCTCTAAAATCGGATCGCCGACAATGTTTTGAGTTTTGACATCATAAGCACATACCCGAAAACATGTTAATCAAAAAACTGTTAAACCATGAAATCATAATGGGGTAAACGCACCTATCACGATGGAAAGGTTCTGATTAGAACGAGCTTCGTTTTCTTGGCATCATTCATTAAGTCTTGGAGGGGGGATAAAGTAACATCAGCATTGCAAATAATTTTCCCCATATGCCATTTTAAAAAGAATATCTTAAATTTTTTTGCAAATTTTTTAGAAAACTTGTAATATAGGAAAGATGAAACTATTTGGAGGCTATTTTGGCTAAAAAAGAAATTAATATAAACAATTACGGCGATGACGCCATTCAAGTTTTAGAAGGGTTGGATGCGGTTCGTAAACGTCCTGGTATGTATATCGGGTCGACCGATGCGACAGGTCTCCATCACTTGGTTTGGGAAATCGTTGATAATGCTGTCGACGAAGCTCTCTCAGGATTCGGGGAAAAAATTTCAGTAACACTGAACAAAAATGGTTCCGTTAGTGTTGCGGATAATGGTCGCGGTATGCCAACAGGGAAACACGCCATGGGGATTCCAACCGTTCAAGTTATTTTCACGGTTCTCCATGCCGGTGGTAAGTTTGGTCAAGGTGGCTATAAAACATCAGGTGGGCTACACGGGGTTGGCTCTTCCGTCGTCAATGCCCTTTCTTCTTGGCTCGAAGTTGAAATTACCCGTGATGGAGCTGTTTATAAACAACGTTTTGAAAATGGTGGTAAGCCAGTCACAACCTTGAAAAAAATTGGCACGGCTCCCAAGTCTAAGACAGGGACAACCGTTACCTTTATGCCAGATGCTAGCATCTTTTCAACGACAGATTTTCGATTTAATACCATCTCAGATCGCCTCAAAGAGTCTGCCTTTCTCTTAAAGAATGTGACAATGACTCTTACTGATCTTCGTCCAGAAGAAGAGATTCACGAAGAGTTCCATTACGAAAACGGTGTAGAGGATTTTGTTGCCTACCTCAATGAAGACAAGGAAACCTTGACACCGATTATCTCTATTGAAGGAAGGGATCAGGATTTCCAAGTGGCTATTGCCATGCAGTACAACGATGGTTTTTCAGATAACATCCTTTCTTTTGTCAATAATGTCCGCACTAAAGACGGTGGAACACATGAGACAGGACTAAAGTCAGCTATTACCAAAGCGATGAATGACTATGCCCGTAAAACAGGATTACTAAAAGAAAAGGATAAAAACTTAGAAGGGTCTGATTATCGTGAAGGACTATCGGCAGTATTGTCCATCCTAGTTCCTGAAGAACACCTTCAGTTTGAAGGGCAAACTAAGGACAAGCTTGGTTCACCTTTAGCTCGACCAGTCGTTGATGGGATTGTCTCTGAAAAGTTGACTTATTTTCTTCTGGAGAATGGCGAAGTAGCCTCAAACCTTATTCGTAAAGCCATCCGTGCTAGGGACGCCCGTGAAGCAGCTCGAAAAGCGCGTGATGAAAGCCGCAATGGCAAAAAGAACAAGAAGGACAAGGGGCTTCTATCAGGTAAATTGACTCCAGCACAGTCTAAAAATGCTAAGAAAAATGAACTGTATCTCGTCGAAGGGGATTCAGCCGGCGGTTCTGCCAAACAGGGACGTGACCGAAAATTCCAAGCTATTTTGCCGCTTCGTGGTAAGGTCTTGAATACTGAAAAAGCTAAAATGACTGATATCCTCAAAAACGAGGAAATCAATACTATGATTCATACGATTGGTGCAGGTGTGGGGGCTGATTTTAGCTTGGATGATATCAACTATGATAAAATTATCATCATGACCGATGCCGATACTGATGGTGCCCACATTCAAACACTTCTTTTGACCTTCTTTTATCGTTATATGAGACCGTTAGTAGAAGCAGGGCATGTCTTTATCGCTCTTCCTCCGCTCTATAAGATGTCTAAAGGTAAAGGTAAAAAAGAAGTGGTAGAGTATGCGTGGAGTGATGGCGAACTTGAAGAACTGCGTCAAAAATTTGGTAAAGGTTCGCTCTTGCAACGTTATAAAGGTCTTGGTGAAATGAATGCTGACCAGCTTTGGGAAACTACTATGAATCCCGAAACACGTACTCTTATCAAGGTCACCATTGATGATTTGGCACGTGCTGAACGTCGTGTCTCAGTTCTTATGGGAGACAAGGCTGCTCCACGTCGCCAATGGATTGAAGACAATGTCAAGTTTACTTTGGAAGAAAGTACAGTATTTTAACTAAACTGAGTGACAAAAGAAATAGAATAAGAGGTGATATGATGAAACTAAACAAATCATTTAATAAACAACAAGCACTTGAAGAATTGCAAAGCCGTTATCAGAAGGCTGATGCCCTATTAAGAGATGATGCTAAAATGGAACCTTTTCTTGAAAAACTAGAAAAGAAACTAAAATGGATTCCTTTTGTTCGTCAAGAACTCAAAATGATTCCTATCTTAATCAGTATGGTTCGTAGCTATTGGAAAAAGGATTACACTCGTGTTCCTAGAAGAACCATGTTAGCCATCGTTAGTGCTCTTATCTATTTCCTATCTCCAATTGACGTTATTCCAGACTGGATTCCAGTATTAGGTCAAATGGATGACGCTCTTGTTGTAGCGACTTGCTGGAAGTTAGCTAATAAAGATGTTGAAGACTACCGTCAGTGGCAGAAAGAGCGGAAGAAACAGCAGCTGACTAAATAGTTTATTTTAGTTGTGGACAGATGCTGTCTTTCTCATTGAAATGGACGATAAGGCTCTTCTGAATCACTTACAGATGAGTCAATTTAGCCACTTTTGATGAAAGTGCCAAGAAACCAAAATAACAAAGGAATATTCCTTTACATACGAAGAAACAAGAAAGGACTGTTAGTTAGTCTTTCTAACTGAACACGCCCTGAAGGCTGTGTCAAGAAGATAAATCGTTTAGAAAATCAGGATTTTCTGCCGATTTCCTTTTTTGACTGTGCCTTTTTAAGGGGCTTTGTATCTTAATTTATGAGCAATATTCAAAACATGTCCCTTGAGGACATTATGGGAGAGCGCTTTGGTCGCTACTCCAAATACATCATTCAAGAACGTGCCTTACCGGATATTCGTGATGGTTTGAAACCCGTCCAACGACGTATTCTTTATTCCATGAATAAGGATGTCAATACCTTTGATAAGGGGTTTCGTAAATCGGCAAAGTCTGTCGGTAATATCATGGGGAATTATCATCCACACGGGGATAGTTCTATTTATGATGCCATGGTCCGTATGTCTCAGGATTGGAAAAACCGTGAAATTTTAGTTGAAATGCACGGAAATAACGGTTCTATGGATGGTGACCCTCCTGCGGCAATGCGTTATACAGAAGCTAGACTATCGGAAATAGCTGGTCATCTTCTGCGTGATATCGAGAAAAAAACAGTCCCTTGGGCATGGAACTTTGACGATACTGAAAAAGAACCGACCGTCCTACCAGCTGCCTTTCCAAACCTCTTGGTCAATGGGGCAACAGGTATTTCAGCTGGTTATGCCACCGATATTCCACCTCATAACTTATCAGAAGTTATTGATGCTGTGGTTTATATGATTGACCACCCATCGGCTAAATTGGATAAATTGATGGCATTTCTCCCTGGACCTGATTTTCCAACGGGAGCCATTATCCAAGGTAAGGATGACATTCGCAAGGCCTATGAGACGGGTAAAGGACGTGTCGTTGTTCGTTCACGTACGGAAATTGAAACCCTTCGTGGCGGTAAAGAACAAATCATTATTACTGAAATTCCTTACGAAATCAATAAGGCAGTTTTGGTCAAGAAAATTGATGACGTCCGTGTCAATAATAAAGTACCTGGTATTTCTGAAGTTCGTGATGAGTCTGACCGTGAGGGTTTGCGCATTGCTATTGAACTCAAAAAAGATGCCGATACTCAAACCATCTTGAATTACCTCTTCAAATATACCGATTTGCAGGTTAATTATAATTTCAATATGGTAGCCATTGACAACTACACACCCAAACAAGTTGGTCTCAAAAAAATCTTGTCCAGCTACATTGCCCATCGTCGTGATGTCATCGTTGCTCGTTCTAAGTTTGATAAGGAAAAAGCGGAAAAACGCCTTCATATTGTAGAAGGACTAATACGTGTTATATCTATTTTAGATGACGTGATTGCCCTTATCCGTGCTTCAGAAAACAAGTCTGATGCCAAAGAAAATCTCAAAGTATCCTACGAATTTTCTGAAGAACAGGCAGAAGCCATTGTGACCTTGCAACTTTATCGTCTGACCAACACGGACATTGTGACCTTGCAAAATGAGGAAGCCGAATTGCGTGAGCTAATTGCTACCTTAGCAGCAATCATCGGTGATGAAAGAACCATGTATAATGTTATGAAGCGTGAGTTACGTGACATTAAAAAACAATTTGGTAATCCACGTCGCTCGGACCTCGAAGCAGAAGCTGTTGCTATTGAAATTGATACGGCTAGTCTGATTGTTGAAGAAGAAACCTTTGTTAGTGTTACACGTGGTGGTTACATCAAGCGAACTAGCCCCCGCTCTTTCAATGCTTCAACAATAGAAGAGCTAGGTAAACGTGATGATGATGAACTCATTTTCCATACCCAGGCTAAAACAACTCAACACCTATTGATTTTCACCAACAAAGGGAATGTCATTTATCGACCTGTCCATGAATTAACAGATATCCGTTGGAAGGACATCGGAGAGCATCTTTCTCAAAATATTACTAATATCAGTAATGATGAAGAAGTGATCTATGCTGAAATTCTAGATGATTTTGAATCTGGTATTTATATGGCTGCTACTCAAAAAGGGCAAATTAAACGCCTCGAACGAAAAGAATTATCGCCATGGCGTACTTATCGAACGAAATCGGTTAAATTTGCTAAGCTAAAAAGTGACACCGATCAAGTCGTGACAGTCACGCCGATTAACCTAGAAGACATTATGGTTATCACGCATAAGGGCTATGCTTTGCATTTTAGTGTGGAAGAAGTACCAGTTGTTGGTCCTAAGGCAGCAGGAGTTAAGGCTATTAACCTTAAAGATGATGATGATATCCTAAATGTCTTCTTGATCAATACATTAAGTTTCTATCTCCTTACTCAGAGAGGAAGCCTCAAGCGTATGAAGACAGCTGATATTCCACTCAGCAAACGTGCCGGTCGCGGATTACAAGTCCTTCGGGAATTAAAATCAAAACCACACCGTGTCTTCCAAGCAGGACCTGTTTATGCTTCAGACGGTAATTTCGGAGGAGAAATAGACCTCTTCACAGAGCCGATTGAAACAAAACGAGTTACTCTAGAGATTATTTCAAATACTGGAGAAAAAGTTGAAATGGATTTGGCAGTCTTGCCACTTTCAGAAAGAACAAGCAATGGCTCATTTGTGTCTGATATGATTTCAGATCAAGGTGTTTTTTCAGCAAAGATACTTTAAATTGACATTTGAAGCGGATAATTAGTAGTCATTTAACAAATAGATAAAAGAGTTTGCCAAACGTACTGCTCCAAAAATTTAGATACTAAATCTAAGGATTGAGACGCAGCTCAATTGACCGAACTCTTTTCTTATTGTAAAAATTATCAGAATTTTGCAAAAAACTATTGAAAACTTAAAAAAAATGAGCTATACTAGTCAACAGCTTTTAAAGAAAAGAGGTCGCTTATGGTAGTAGAACTAGACTGGGAAAATCTTGGATTTTCGTATCACAAATTACCTTACCGTTATGTTTCACATTTTAAAGATGGTAAGTGGGATGAAGGAGAGTTAACGGAGAATGCGACACTAACCATTTCAGAAAGTTCACCGGCTCTTCATTATGGACAACAAGCTTTTGAAGGCTTAAAAGCCTATCGTACAAAAGATGGTAGTATTCAACTCTTTCGACCAGATAAAAATGCAGAACGCTTGCAAAACACTGCAGATCGGCTACTAATGCCACAAGTACCTACTGATAAGTTTGTTGAGGCTTGTAAAGATGTGGTAAGAGCAAATCATGAGTATGTCCCTCCTTATGGAACAGGTGGAACACTGTATATACGTCCTTTATTAATTGGTGTAGGTGATGTAATTGGTGTTCATCCTGCTGATGAATATATTTTCACTGTATTTGCTATGCCAGTTGGGTCATATTTTAAGGGTGGTCTTACTCCAACTAACTTCATTGTCTCAAAAGATTTTGATCGTGCAGCCCCTTATGGGACAGGAGCTGCTAAAGTCGGCGGTAACTATGCTGCCAGTCTTCTCCCAGGAAAGAAAGCCAAAGCAGCAGGTTTTTCTGATGTTATCTACCTCGATCCTGCCACTCATTCAAAAATTGAGGAAGTTGGAGCAGCAAATTTCTTTGGTATCACTGCAGATAACGAGTTTGTAACACCATTGAGCCCATCAATTTTGCCATCAATTACGAAATATTCGTTATTAGAACTGGCTGAGACACGTCTGGGTATGAAAGCAATTGAAGGTGACGTTCCAATTGATCAGTTAGACCGCTTTGTAGAAGCAGGAGCTTGTGGAACGGCAGCGGTTATTTCCCCAATCGGTGGGATTCAGTATCAAGATAAGCTTCATGTCTTTTACAGTGAAACTGAGGTCGGTCCAGTAACACGTCAATTGTATGATGAACTTGTTGGCATTCAATTTGGTGATGTTGAAGCGCCAGAAGGATGGGTTGTCAAAATAGATTTATAAGAAAGAGCTTGCACTCTTGCAAGCTCTTTTGTTTTTCGGTAAAATACTTTCTAGTAAGATAAGGAAAGGATGTTGTTTTTACTTCTAAAGTTTAAAACGACTCTGTAATTGAAATGAGCAAAAAAGAAAAAAAAATTGAAATTCAAGTTAGCGACGCACAAGTAGTGCTAAACAAGCAAAAAGTAGACGGATACCAGTTACAGGCAGGTAAAAAAGTGATTGGTGAAATTGCTGAATTGGATAATCGTTTTGCTATTGTTTATAAAGAAACGGTGACTACATTTCACAAAACATTGGACGAAGCGGTCCAAGAAGTGATCGCTAATTATAATTTAAACCATTAAAAATTGTTAAACCTCTTGCAGCTTAACAAAAACTATGATAGAATAGTTTTTGTCGTTTGGAGAGATAGCGAAGTGGCTAAACGCGGCGGACTGTAAATCCGCTCCTTCGGGTTCGGGGGTTCGAATCCCTCTCTCTCCATTTTTTGGGGTATAGCCAAGCGGTAAGGCAAGGGACTTTGACTCCCTCATGCGTTGGTTCGAATCCAGCTACCCCAGTCATGGTATGTGGCAAAGCCTAATTGTCTTAGCGATCAGTTGCGCCCTTGCGAGTTACCTTGAGAAAATATATTGGTATCAAAAATCAGAATAGGCTGATTTTTGTTGGAGGATTTTTTAGAATGAATGAATTTGAAGATTTGCTAAACAGTGTTAGCGAAGTTAACCCTGGTGACGTTGTCACTGCAGAAGTTTTAACAGTTGATAACGATCAAGCAAACCTTGTCATCGAAGGTACTGGTGTTGAAGCCGTTCTTACTCTTCGTGAATTGACAAACGACCGCGATGCAGATATTAACGAACTTGTTAAAGCTGGCGAAACACTTGAAGTACTTGTTCTTCGTCAAGTAGTAGGTAAAGACACTGACACAGTAACTTTCCTAGTATCTAAAAAACGCTTGGAAGCTCGCAAAGCTTGGGACAAACTTGTTGGACGTGAAGATGAAGTTGTAACTGTTAAAGGTACTCGTGCCGTTAAAGGTGGCCTTTCAGTAGAATTTGAAGGTCTTCGTGGATTTATTCCAGCTTCAATGATCGATACTCGTTTTGTTCGCAACACTGAACAATTTGTAGGTCAAGAATTTGATGCAAAAATCAAAGAAGTTGATCCAGCAGAAAATCGTTTTATCTTGTCACGTCGTGACGTTGTTGAAGCAGAAGCTGCAGAAGCACGTAAAGAAATCTTCTCAAAAATTGAAGAGGGTTCAGTAGTAACTGGTAAAGTTGCTCGTTTAACAAGTTTTGGTGCTTTCATCGATCTTGGTGGTGTTGACGGACTTGTTCACGTAACTGAATTATCACACGAACGTAATGTATCACCTAAATCAGTTGTTTCAGTTGGTGATGAAGTAGAAGTTAAAGTTCTTTCTATCGATGAAGAGGCTGGACGTGTATCACTTTCACTTAAAGCTACAACACCTGGGCCATGGGATGGCGTTGACCAAAAATTGGCTAAAGGTGATGTTATTGAAGGTAAAGTTAAACGTCTTACAGACTTTGGTGCCTTTGTAGAAGTTCTTCCAGGTATTGATGGACTTGTTCACATTTCACAAATTTCACACAAACGTGTTGAAAATCCAAAAGATGTTCTTTCAGTAGGTCAAGATGTTACTGTTAAAGTTCTTGAAGTTGACTCTTCAGCAGAACGTGTATCACTTTCAATTAAAGCTCTGGAAGAGCGTCCAGCACAAGCTGAAGGTGAAAATAACAACGGTGAAAAACGTCAATCACGTCCTCGTCGTCCAAAACGTGAAGCTAAACGTGATTATGAGTTACCAGAAACTCAAACTGGATTCTCAATGGCTGACCTCTTTGGTGACATTGAATTGTAATTAAAAGATAAAAGGCTTGCTTAGCAGGCTTTTTATTATCCTGGGTCTTGTTTGTAATGACCCAAGTTTTCCACCTTTAGTGTAATGGATATCACGTAAGATTCCGGTTCTTGAGATGGGGGTTCGATTCCCTCAAGGTGGATAGAATATACTTAATCTCCTTCATAATGAAAAGTCCCCCAAAAGTTAGACACAAAATCTAACGATTGGGGGACTTTTCTTATGAAGTTAAGTTATGACGATAAATTAGAAATCTATCAACTAAAAAAAGATGGTGTGTCGTGGTCTCGAATAAAACAAGAGTACAAGGTAGCCATTTCTAACTTAAATTATATGATTCGGTTAATGGATCGGTATGGAGTAGAAATCGTTGAAAAAGGTAACAATCGGTATTATTCTCCCGAATTAAAGCAGGAAATAATCGATAAAGTCTTGATTCATGGTTATTCTCAACTCTCAGTTTCTCTTGACTATGCCTTGCCAAATCGAGGAATACTTCCAAATTGGATAGCGCAATACAAGAAAAACGGTTATACTATTCTTGAAAAACCAAGAGGGAGACCGAGCAAGATGGGACGTAAACGCAATAAAACCTGGGATGAAATGACGGAATTAGAGCGCCTTCAAAAGGAAAATGAACGTCTCCGAACTGAGGTGGCCTTCCTAAAAAAGTTGAGAGAACTTCGTTTAAGGGACGAAGCTCTAGCGCGCGAACGGCAGAAACAATTAGAGACATGGTCCAAGAAGGATTCCGACTAGACCTCCTACTTGCGACAGCTAAAATGCCTCGCTCCACCTATTATTATCAAGTCAAGCAACTGGATAAACCCGACAAGAACAAAGCAATTAAGACTGAAATTCAAGCCATTTATAATGAACATAAAGGTAATTACGGCTATCGTCGGATTTATTTAGAACTCAGAAATCGTGGATTTGTGGTCAATCATAAGAAAGTTCAACGTCTCATGAAAGTCATGGGCCTAGCAGCCCGCATTCGTCGTAAGCGCAAGTATTCTTCTTACAAAGGTGAAGTTGGTAAGAAAGCTGATAATCTGATCAAACGTCAATTCGAGGGTTCTAAGCCTTACGAGAAGTGTTATACCGATGTGACGGAGTTTGCCTTACCTGAAGGGAAACTCTACTTATCACCTGTTCTTGACGGCTATAACAGTGAGATTATTGATTTCACTCTGTCTCGCAAGAGAAATAGTCCAGATAATGGGATGATGGAATCTTTCTTTGGCATTCTCAAATCTGAAATGTTTTATGGACTCGAGACATCTTATCAATCCCTTGACGAGCTTGAAGAAGCTATTATAGATTATATTTTTTACGACAACAACAAACGCATTAAAGCAAAACTAAAAGGACTTAGTCCTGTCCAATACAGAACTAAATCCTTGCAATAATGATTTGTCCAACTTTTTGGGGTCAGTACATAATACTCCAACCTTTTATTCTAGACCTTTTTGTGATTTTTCACTAAGCTTACCATTTTTGAAAATTAATTCTATTTGTCTTGTGTTATCTTTTCCTTTTAAATTACTAGACCACAAGGCTTGTAACTGTTCTCCATCTGAAGAAACGGCTTGGGACATAACATCGGGTTGTCCAATAATTTCAGTTACCTCTGTGAATGTTAAATCATTAGGTAATTTTTCATCGTAAATTTTTTTGGTAACAGTTTGTTTTCGGTCGAAAGCAAAATTTGAGATAGCTCGAGCAATAGTGCTATCTTCAAACAACTGTGCACTGATTATCACCCCCTCAATATCCCAAGTATAGACATCAAGGGTAACATCTCCTGCAGGTTTTGTTGTATGGGACTTTGGCTCACCATACAAAGCTTTTATTTGTTCAAGAGGAGTTCCACCTTTAAAGTCATCAGTAGCGGTAGCAGTTTTAATATCATTGAATTTTAAGCGGACTTGAGGATCTTGTTGAGGTTCTGTTTTAGATTGAAGAGTCGTTAATGCTTCCTTATTAGCTTGCGGCTTGGTATTTTTGTTTGATGAGCAGGCTGAAAGACTGATAAGTGATAATGTAATAGTAGTTATTGGTAAAAGTTTTTTAAAATTCATAATGCTTCCTTTTTGATTGTCTATGAGTATTATAGCATATCTATTAGCGAATCAGCAGCTTATTAAGTAGAAAAAATATCCCCAAATTCGAAAAGTTGCGGATATTTTATAAAAATTTTTTAGCCCAATCTCCGCCGTATATCCATAGTGCACTGTAACCAATAATTGAAAAAGGTTTGGCGATAAGAATTACGGTAATGAATCGTTTTAAGCTCATATTAGTGAGAGCAGTGACCATTACCATGATATCCGCAGGGGAAACTGGAGCAACCATGCTTAAAATAAAAAGATTTTCAAAATGTTTACTTTCTAGTTTTTGTTCATACTTAAAAAAAGTATCTTCCTTCAGGAAAAGAAGAATAAATTTCCTGCCAAAGCGTTTAACGAGTAGGAATAAAATAATACTCCCGGTAATTATACCAATGTAGTTGTAGATAAATCCTTGCCACCAGCCAAAAACCCAAAAGCCTACAACAGTCGTTAATCCTCCAGGGATAACTGGGAAGACAACTTGAATAATTTGGATGATGATAAAAATGAGGGGACCGATAAGATCATGTTTTTGAATAACAGCTTTTAAAACATTTGTATCATTTAATATGCCGATATGATAAAGCCAGAGGATCAAGATACCTGTAGCAATCAGACCAAGAAAGCCAATAAATCGGATTATTTTTTGCCATAATCGGTAGCGCTTGCTATATTTCATTTCCATAGCTTAATCATACCATAACGGACTTTTTTTTGCTATTTGAAATCACATTTGATATACTATTATTATCACTTTTGTTTGGGGTCGTTACGGATTCGACAGGCATTATGTGGCATATTCTGCGACTCATCGTGCGGATGTAAAACGTCAGTTAAATATAACTGCAAAAAATAACACTTCTTACGCTTTAGCTGCCTAAAAACCAGCGGGTGTGACTTGCTTGGAATTGCTTGTGTTTCGAGTCAAGTCTTATTTTAGCAAGCTACGTTTAAGTATTGTCTAGCTACTTAAAAAGAGATTGATAGACTCGCTTAGTATAGGGTTGAGTTATGCGTCGATACTAAGTTAAATAAAAGCATAACCTATAGTTGTAGACGAATATGATGGCAGGTGTTTGGACGTGGGTTCGACTCCCACCGGCTCCATAATGTCCCCTTTATCAGAGATGGTAAAGGGGTTCTTTTTTAAGGTTAATGATTGGTAAGATTTTGGGGAGAAGTATATGTTTATACCATTAGAAACAAAGACTGTCTATAGTTTTATGGAGAGTCTCATAGATATAGATACTTATATTTCCCGAGGAAAAGAACTTGGTTATTCAAGTTTAGGGATTATGGATAGGGATAATTTATATGCTGCCTATCATTTTGTGAAACAATCTCAATTAGCGGGTATTCAAGCAATTGTTGGCCTTTCAACCTATTTGCTTTATCAGAATCGTCAAATAGATTGTCGTTTAGTTGCACTCAATTCACAAGGTTATCGAAACTTGATGAAACTATCAACGGAAGTTATGTCAGGCAATCGCCAACTAGATAGTTTATTGGCTTATTTTGAGGATATATTGACGATCATTCCTTATTATGAGGGAATTGATACTTTAGAGTTTCCTGTTCCATTTACGATTGGTGTTGATTTGGAGACACCAGTTCAAACATTTATGAAACCAATTCTCCCTCTTTATCAAGTAACTGCTTTTGATCTTGAAGATAAAGACACCCTTCAAATGCTTGAAGCTATAAAGGAGAACCTTCCTTTAAAAGAGGTTGGGGTCAATCAAAAAACATCTATTTTACCAGATGCAAAGCAAATGGCAGAAGCCTTTGACAATCGATTTCCTGGAATTATAGCAGAATTAGCAAAAATTACAAAAGGCATCTCCTATACGTTTGATACGAATTTAAAATTACCGAGATTTAACCGTGATAAAGAAGCACATCTCGAGTTAAGAGAGAGAACCTTTGCCGGTCTTAAAGAGAAAGGGTTAACAGATGCTATCTACCAAGAAAGACTAGAAAAAGAACTAAAGATCATCCATGATATGGGATTTGATGATTATTTCTTGATCGTTTGGGATTTGTTATCATTTGGGCGTCAGCAAGGTTACTACATGGGCATGGGACGTGGTTCTGCAGTGGGTAGCTTAGTGGCTTATGCGCTTTCTATAACTGGAATTGATCCTGTTAAAAATGACTTGCTATTCGAACGTTTTTTAAATGCTGAACGTTATAGTATGCCAGATATTGATATTGACTTGCCTGATATTTATCGCAGTGAGTTTCTGCACTATGTTCGTGATCGTTATGGTTCTGATCACGCTGCACAGATAGTCACCTTTTCAACTTTTGGTGCCAAACAGGCTATTCGTGATGTTTTTAAACGCTTCGGCGCAGCAGAGTATGAACTCACCAATATCACTAAGAAAATTTCATTTCGTGATAATTTGACCAGTGTTTATGAGAAGAACATGTCTTTCCGTCAGATTATCAATAGCAAACCTGAGTACCAAAGAGCTTTTGAGATAGCCAAAAGGATTGAAGGAAAGCCCCGTCAAACCTCAATTCATGCGGCGGGTGTTGTGATGAGTGATGATTTACTGACAGATCATATTCCTTTAAAATCAGGTGAAGAGATGATGATTACCCAGTATGATGCTGGTGCTGTTGAAGCTAACGGTCTTTTAAAGATGGATTTCCTAGGTTTACGGAATCTGACTTTTGTTCAAAAGATGAAGGAAACAGTAGCTTCTGAGTTAGGGAAAGATGTTGTTATTGAAGAGATTGACTTAGAAGATCCAGAAACCCTGAAACTCTTTGCATCTGGCCGAACCAAAGGGATTTTTCAATTTGAACAAGCAGGAGCCATAAATCTGTTAAAACGTATTAAACCCGAACGTTTTGAAGAAGTTGTTGCAACGACAAGTTTGAACCGACCAGGTGCGAGTGATTACATTGATAATTTCATTGCTCGGAAATACGGTAAAGAAACTGTTGACTTGATAGATCCAGTGGTAGCACCTATTTTAGTGCCAACGTTTGGGATTATGTTGTATCAAGAGCAGGTTATGCAAATTGCTCAGGTATTTTCTGGCTTTACACTTGGAAAAGCAGACATACTTCGCCGTGCCATGTCAAAGAAGAATCGTGCTGAAATGCAGACGATGGAAGCTGATTTTTTATCAGGAGCTAAAGAATTGGGCAGAAATCCTGAAACAGCTAAACGTTTATTTGAAATGATGGCTAAGTTTGCTGGTTATGGTTTTAACAGAAGTCACGCCTTTGCCTACTCAGCCTTAGCCTTCCAATTGGCCTTTTTCAAAGCACATTATCCGTCTGTTTTTTACGATGTCATGCTTAATTACTCAAGTTCTGATTATCTAAGTGATGCTTTAACTTCCGGCTTTACCCTTTCTAAATTATCCATAAATCATATTCCATATAAAGATAAAATATCAAACGGACAGATTTATCTGGGGTTAAAGAATATCAAAGGCTTACCTAGAGAATTAGCTTATTGGATTATCGAAAGTAGACCCTTCCAAGGGGTAGAAGATTTCTTAACCCGATTACCAGAGAATTTTCAAAAAACTGATTTGGTACTTCCTTTGATACAAGTTGGTTTATTTGATCAGTTTGAGAAAAATCGGCGTAAAATCGAATTGAACTTGGAAAACTTACTTTTATTTGTACAGGAACTGGGAAGCCTCTTTGCAGAATCTTCCTATAATTGGATAGAAGAGACAGATTACTCTAACGCTGAGAAGTATCGTCAAGAAGTAGCAATATTAGGTATTGGTATAAGTCCGCATCCGTTGAAAGAGCTCATGTTACATCAGTCGCGTTCAGTGGATAAAATAGAGCATCTGTCTGCTAATCAGACAGTTACTGTTTTAGGGCAGATTGAGTCCATAAAAATCATTCGGACAAAATCAAGTGGTCAACAAATGGCCTTCGTGCGAATAACTGATACAGAGAGGCGACTGGATATAACCTTGTTTCCAGAGACATATCATCATTTATCAAGCCAGTTAAAAGAAGAAGGGATTTATTATTTTACTGGTCGCACACAAGAACGTGACGGCCGTATCCAACTAATCTTGAACCAATTGGAGATAGCTAGTACTGAGAAATACTGGATCCAAGTTCCAAACCATGATCACGATATAGTTATTGCTAGGATCTTAAAGGAACATCCAGGGAAAATTCCAGTGGTCATTCACTATCAAGAGAGTCGTGAAACAATCCAAAGTAAGGTATATTTTGTTGAAAAATCACAAGCTTTGGATGATAGCTTAAAACCCTATGTTATGAAAACGGTTTTTCGTTAAATTGTGATAGAAATCCTCCCGTTTCAAAGCTTAATGTGCTATAATTAAGAAGTTAAAAATGTAAAGGAGTAACATGCAAAATGAAACGTATTGCTGTTTTAACTAGTGGTGGTGACGCTCCAGGTATGAACGCTGCTGTTCGTGCAGTAGCTCGTAAGGCAATCACAGAAGGAATGGAAGTTTTCGGTGTTAACCGCGGTTACGCTGGTATGGTCGAAGGTGACATTTTCCAACTTGAAGCCGGTACAGTTGCTAATATTCTTTCTAATGGTGGTACCTTCCTTCAATCAGCTCGCTATCCTGAATTTGCGACTTTAGAAGGTCAATTAAAAGGTATTGAACAATTAAAAAAACACGGTATTGAAGGTGTAGTTGTTGTGGGTGGAGATGGCTCTTACCATGGTGCTATGCGATTGACAGAACATGGTTTCCCAGCTGTTGGTCTTCCAGGAACAATTGATAATGATATTGTTGGGACAGATTATACAATCGGATTCGATACTGCTGTAAGCACAGCTACTGAAGCTCTTGATCGTATTCGTGATACATCTGCATCACACGATCGTACTTTTGTTGTTGAAGTAATGGGTCGTAATGCTGGGGATATTGCACTTTGGTCTGGTATCGCGTCAGGCGCTGACCAAATTATCATTCCTGAAGAAGAGTATGATATCGATGAAGTTGTTGCTAAAATTAAAGAAGGCTATAGTCGCAACAAAAAACACCATATCATCGTTCTTGCTGAAGGTGTCATGAGTGGTGAAGAATTTGCTGCTAAGTTGAAAGAAGCAGGAGATGATTCAGATCTTCGTGTCACTAACTTAGGACACTTACTCCGTGGTGGTGCACCAACTGCTCGTGACCGTGTGTTAGCTTCATGGATGGGAGCTCGTGCTGTTGAACTTCTTAAAGAAGGTCGTGGTGGAGTTGCTGTCGGTATTCAAAAAGAAGCTTTAGTTGAAAGTCCAATTCTTGGAACAGCTGAAGAAGGTGCTTTATTCTCTCTTGAAGGTGATAAGATTGTCGTTAACAATCCTCATAAAGCACGCTTAGATTTCGCTAAATTGAATAAAGATTTGGCAAACTAATATCAAGATCATTTTTAAATTATGGGTAACCGTCGATAATCGACAAAAAATAAAGGGAGTTTTTATATATCATGATGAATAAACGTGTAAAAATCGTTGCAACACTTGGTCCAGCCGTTGAAATCCGTGGTGGCAAACGTTTTGGAGAAGATGGCTACTGGGGTGAGCAACTAGATGTTGAAACATCAGCAGCTAAAATTGCTGAATTGATTGAAGCAGGAGCTAATGTTTTCCGTTTCAACTTCTCACATGGTGATCATGAAGAGCAAGGTGCTCGTATGGCTACTGTACGTCGTGCTGAGGAGTTGGCACGTCAAAAAGTTGGTTTCCTTCTTGATACAAAAGGACCAGAAATGCGTACAGAGCTTTTTGAAGGAGACGACAAAGAATTTTCATACGTAACTGGAGAAAAAATTCGTGTTGCTACAACTCAAGGACAAAAATCAACTCGTGATGTTATTGCATTGAACGTAGCAGGTGCTTTAGATATCTATGATGAGGTATCAGTAGGAAATACTATTCTTATCGATGATGGTAAACTTGGTTTACGTGTTGTTGAAAAGGATATTGCAAAGCGTGAGTTCGTTGTAGAAGTTGAAAATGATGGGATTATTGCTAAACAAAAAGGTGTTAATATCCCAAATACTAAGATTCCTTTCCCAGCACTCGCTGAACGTGATAATGCTGATATCCGTTTTGGTCTTGAGCAAGGTCTTAACTTTATCGCTATCTCATTTGTACGTACAGCAAAAGACGTTGAAGAAGTTCGTGCAATCTGTAAAGAAACTGGTAACGAACACGTTCAATTGTTTGCGAAAATTGAGAACCAACAAGGTATCGATAATATTGATGAAATCATCGAAGCAGCTGATGGTATCATGATTGCTCGTGGTGATATGGGTATCGAAGTTCCATTTGAAATGGTTCCAGTATTCCAAAAAATGATTATCACTAAAGTTAATGCGGCTGGAAAAGCAGTTATTACAGCAACAAACATGCTTGAAACAATGACTGATAAACCACGTGCAACTCGTTCAGAAGTATCTGACGTTTTCAACGCTGTTATCGATGGTACTGATGCAACAATGCTTTCAGGTGAGTCAGCTAATGGTAAATATCCAGTTGAAGCTGTTAAAACTATGGCTACTATTGATAAAAATGCACAAGGACTTCTTAATGAGTATGGTCGTTTAGATTCTTCAGCATTTCCACGTACTAATAAAACTGATGCCGTTGCTTCGGCAGTTAAAGATGCTTCACACTCTATGGACATTAAACTTGTTGTTACAATTACTGAATCAGGTAATACTGCACGCGCTATTTCTAAATTCCGTCCAGATGCAGACATCTTGGCAGTTACCTTTGATGAAAAAGTACAACGTTCATTGATGTTGTATTGGGGTATCATTCCAGTAGTAACTTCAAAACCAGATACAACTGATGATATGTTTGAATTAGCTGAAAAAGTTGCTCTTGAAACTGGACTTGTACAATCAGGTGATAACATTGTTATCGTTGCTGGTGTACCAGTTGGTTCAGGTGGAACTAACACAATGCGTATCCGCACTGTTCAATAAGCAGAAAATTGGTATATTGATTAGAGGCTGGGCTTATGTCCAGCCTTTTGAGGTGATATTTATCAGGTTAGGTTAACCTATAGGATTATTGTTATCATCTTTCTAGGCTTAAGTTTTAAAGCTGATGGCAGTGAATTTCGGGGGAGTTGAGAAAATGAGTTCAATTTGTTTAGGTGAGTTCTTTTCCACTCCTTTTTTTATACTGGGAAACATGCTATAATAATAATTGAAGTAAGGAGTCGTTAAGTATGGTAAAGCGTGATTTAATTCGGAATATTATTTTAGCAATTATTTTTTTTCTGGTTCTTTTTTTTATTGGGAGATTTTATATATCTACAGTAAAAGTTACTCAAGAAAGTGAAAATAGTTTTTTGAAGCCTGGGGATGTTCTCATTTATAATAAACAAATAAAGCCTAAAGAAAATGATTTTATTGTTTATGATGTGGATGGTAAGACTTACATTAGCCGTTTCATTGCCAAAGGTGAAGATAGTGTAACTTCAATGGATGATGTTCTTTATATCAATGGTAAAATCAAATCGGAACCTTACATTGAGAAATTGAAGTCTGCTTATCTGACAGAAAATAATCATCAAATGAATTTTACAACGGATTTTAACTTAAGGGGAGTGAACAAGGCCATGAAGGCTAAGACTGATAAAGATTCTTATTTTGTATTGAATGACAATCGTCAAGATTTAAAGGATAGCCGGACGTTCGGTGTCATCAGTCATGCGCAGGTAAGAGGAGTGTTAACTTTTAAAGTCTTTCCGTTTGAATCATTTGGCTTTATTGAGAGTCAATAATTAGTAAAAGAGGTCGGGCAAAAAGTCCGGCTTTTTCATATATTTTGAGAGATCAAGTTGACGTAGTGGTTGGGGGAAATCCTTAGCGATTTATCGCTTTTAGCGCTTCTGATGCACCAGTTGGTTAAGGACTTCTATTCTAAGAAAGCAAGACTGTCCAGTGGGCAGCTTCAGACCTAAGCCTTCAAATTTAAAGAAGAAGAGAACAACTCTTACTTGCCTTCAGGAGTTCTTGCTCACTTCCTTTGGATTTTTCAAATAAATGACTATACCAATTTTTTATATTGACATAATCAATATAACGTTATATACTAACAATGTCTTATTTTTGAGGTATAAATGACTATACCAATTTAGAATTGAAAAAAGGAGGAGTAGTTATCTATATAAGATAACTATAAAGAAATTTATGTGTGGAATTGTTGGTGTTGTAGGAAATCGTAATGCAACAGATATCTTGATGCAAGGTCTTGAAAAATTAGAATATCGTGGTTATGACTCAGCCGGTATTTATGTTGCTAACGGTGATAATTCTAGTCTTGTCAAATCAGTTGGTCGTATTGCTGACCTACGTGCTAAAATCGGTATTGATGTTGCTGGTAGTACTGGTATTGGTCATACTCGTTGGGCAACACACGGCCAAGCAACTGAAGATAATGCGCACCCACATACATCAGCAACTGGGCGTTTTAATTTGGTTCACAATGGTGTTATTGAAAACTACCTTCAAATCAAAGAAGAGTACCTTTCAGGTCATGACTTAAAAGGTCAAACGGATACTGAAATTGCTGTTCATTTGATTGGACAATTTGTAGAAGATGGTTTATCTGTTCTTGAAGCTTTTAAGAAGGCTCTAACAATCATTGAAGGGTCATATGCATTTGCTTTGGTTGATTCTGAAGATACAGATACTATTTATGTCGCAAAAAATAAATCACCACTCTTGATTGGTTTAGGTGATGGTTACAACATGGTTTGCTCAGATGCCATGGCCATGATTCGTGAAACTTCTGAATTTATGGAAATTCACGATAAAGAGTTGGTTATTTTGACAAAAGATTCAGCAACAGTTACTGACTACGATGGTAACGAAATTGAACGTGATTCTTACACAGCTGAACTTGACCTTTCAGATATCGGTAAAGGGACTTATCCATTCTATATGCTGAAAGAAATTGATGAGCAACCAACTGTTATGCGTAAGTTGATTTCAACTTATGCTGATAGCGAAGGAAATATGACTATTGATCCTGCGATTGTTAAGTCTGTTCAAGAGGCTGACCGTATTTACATCCTTGCAGCAGGAACATCATACAATGCAGGTTTTGCTTCAAAAGCAATGCTTGAAAAACTAACTGATACGCCAGTTGAGCTTGGTGTTGCATCTGAGTGGGGCTATAATATGCCACTTCTTAGTGAAAAACCAATGTTTATCTTGCTCAGTCAATCAGGAGAGACAGCAGATAGTCGTCAGGTTCTTGTGAAAGCAAATGAAATGGGTATTCCAAGTTTGACAGTGACAAATGTGCCTGGATCTACTTTGTCACGTGAAGCAACTTACACAATGTTACTTCACGCTGGACCTGAAATTGCTGTTGCTTCGACAAAAGCTTATACAGCGCAAGTTGCAGCCCTTGCTTTCTTAGCTAAAGCGGTTGGTGAAGCAAATGGTAAAGCAGAAGCGCTTGAGTTTGACTTGGTACATGAGTTGTCATTGGTTGCCCAATCTATCGAAGCTACACTTTCTGAAAAAGATGTGATTGCTGACAAAGTTGAAAAACTTCTTTCGACAACTCGCAACGCATTCTATATCGGTCGAGGCAATGATTACTATGTCGCAATGGAAGCTTCACTAAAATTGAAAGAAATCTCATATATCCAATGTGAAGGATTTGCTGCCGGTGAATTGAAACATGGTACGATTTCATTGATTGAAGATGGTACACCAGTTATCGGTTTGATTTCTTCAAGTGAATTGGTAGCGGCACATACTCGTGGTAATATCCAAGAAGTCGCAGCCCGTGGCGCAAATGTTCTTACTGTGGTAGAAGAAGGGTTAGAACGTGAAGGTGATGATATTGTTGTCAATAAAGTTCACCCATTCCTTGCAACTATCGGTATGGTTATTCCAACACAATTGATTGCTTACTACGCATCGCTTCAACGTGGTCTTGACGTTGATAAACCACGTAACCTTGCAAAAGCTGTTACTGTTGAATAAGTTAAGATAGTGATAAAAAATGTCTGATTTGTGTCAGGCATTTTTTTGGCACAAAAATTGTGTCAAAGTTTGAGTGTGACAGAAAACGCTTTAATGTTATCATTAGTGAGTAAAAAATTTAGGAGGCGTTCTTATGGAACAACAATCATCATTAAAAGTGAAAATCCAAAAACTTGGAACTTCGCTTTCTAATATGGTCATGCCCAACATTGGGGCATTTATCGCCTGGGGGTTAATCACGGCACTCTTCATTGAAGCTGGTTATCTACCAAATGAAAAATTAGCTACAGTCGTAAGTCCGATGTTGACTTATCTACTTCCAATTCTTATCGGTTATACTGGTGGTTATAATGTTTATGCTCAACGTGGAGGCGTGGTAGGTGCTATCGCAACATTTGGAGCAATCGCAGGTTCATCAGTTCCGATGTTTATTGGTGCAATGATTATGGGACCACTTGGAGGATGGCTCATCAAAAAATTTGATGAAAAATTCCAATCAAAAATTCCAACTGGATTTGAAATGTTGGTGAACAACTTCTCAGCTGGTCTTATTGGTTTTGGCTTAGTTCTTATCGCATTCTTTGCTATCGGACCTGTCGTTGCAACCTTGACAGGTTGGGTTGGTGACGGTGTTCAAGCAATCGTTGATGCCAAACTCTTACCAATTGCTAACTTGATTATTGAACCTGCAAAAGTTCTATTCTTGAACAACGCGCTTAACCATGGTATCTTTACACCACTTGGTACAGAACAAGCAGCAGCTACTGGGAAATCAATTCTTTACCTTCTTGAAGCAAACCCTGGACCTGGTCTTGGTATCCTTCTTGCTTATGGTATCTTTGGAAAAGGCTCTGCCAAATCATCATCATGGGGAGCAACAATCATTCACTTCCTTGGTGGTATCCACGAAATTTATTTCCCATACGTTATGATGAAACCTGCTATGTTTTTAGCAGCTATCGCAGGAGGTGTAACTGGTACTTTCACTTTCCAACTTCTTGGAGCTGGATTGACATCACCATCGTCACCGGGATCAATCATTGCGATTATGGCAATGGCTCCTAAAGGATTTGGACCACATTTAGTTGTCCTTGCTGGTGTTTTGGCTGCAACAGTTGCTTCGTTCCTAGTTGCTTCTGTAATCCTTAAAACAGACAAATCTACTGCTAATGATTTAGAACAAGCTCAAGCAGCAACCGCAGCCGCTAAAGCACAGTCTAAAGGTCAATCAACTTCAACAGCGTCTGCACCAACCACAGAAGACATTTCAGCTAAAAGCATTGACCAAATTATCTTTGCCTGTGACGCTGGTATGGGAAGCTCAGCTATGGGGGCTTCAATCCTTCGCGATAAAGTGAAAAAAGCAGGGCTTAATATTCCTGTTACAAATAAGGCTATTTCAAATCTTACCGATGTTGAACGCACCTTGATTGTGACTCAAGAAGAGTTAACACCACGTGCTTACCAACGTACGCCACGCGCCGCACACGTGTCAGTGGATAATTTCTTGGCAACACCAAAATACGATGAAATTGTTTCATTGTTAACTGAAGAAGAAGTCGTTGCTATGTCAACATTTAAAAAACCAGTGACGTCTTCAGACGAAAAAGTTAACCTGAATCAAATTGATGAAGTTGTCTTTGCCCATGGAAAAGCTGAAGGCTCTGCAACAATGGGACAAGCAACCCTTTCTGCTATCTTTAAAAATAAAAATGTCGGTATTCCAGTATCAAAAGTGACCTTTGCTGACCTTGATCGTTTCAATGCTAAAAACATTTTAGTTGTTACAACTATTGCTAATCAAATTGATGCGCAATCAGCTGCACCAGAAGCGCAATTGCTTGTTGTTGATAGTCTTGTTACAACACCAGAATACGACAAAATGGTCGCTAGAATGACAAAATAATACTTACCAAAACCCAATCATGTTACTTAAAAGAAGCCTTTTAAAGTAAGATTGAAAGCAAGAATAGAAAAGTAGTATAATAAGTTTATGCTATTGTCAAAACGAGAAGAACAATTGTTGAAAGCTTTCCAGGAATATGGAAAGCTTTCCGTCAATCAACTAACCGATATTTTACAAGTATCTAAGCGAACCACTTATCGAACGATTGCTGATTTGACTGAGAGTTTAAATACGATTCAAATCAGTATTTTGAAAGAATCTGGTAAATATTACCTATTTGGTGAATTAGACCATCTTGAACAGTATTACTCCCAAGAAAACTATTCTCAAAAAGAAAGGCTTTCCTTGATAGCTCTCTCTTTATTGATGGAGCAGGAGCCCTTAACGAATGACTTATTGCAGGAACAATTTGCTGTCAGTAATGTAACTATTATTCAAGATATTTCGACGATTGAGCAACGGTTTCATGATTTCTCACTTTGTATTAACCGTCAGGGAGGCTATTCACTGGAGGGTGATAATGGCTTGAAAAGGTGGCTAGCGGCTGTTATTTTGACACAAAGTTTAGCAGTTTCTGACTTTAGTAAACTGGAGCTTTTACAGTTACCATGGTTTGATGTTAAGCAGTTTAAAATTGCTAAAAAACTATTTGAGCAAATTGGAGATCAGTTGCCTGAGTTTGACATGATTATGGGGCATTTCTTGATTGTGCTCTTGACCTTGGCTAATGTTAACCAACTTGAACTTCAAAGTCGTCCAGTGAGTAAAGAAGCACTTGATCTAACACAATCCTTATTTAATGATTATGCGAAACAGTCTGGTCAATTCTTTAACTTACAAGAGATTTTGTATTTCGCTCAACGTTTAGACGAATTTGTCATCAAACGTCTACCTGTTCCACTTTTTCAGGAACAAGTAGATAGTGAGTTTTATTACAATATTTCAAACTTAATTGATAAGGTATCTCTCTATACAAAAATTAATTTTGCTAAAGATCAAGTTTTGTTCAAGTTTCTGTTTAATCATATTCGTTTGAGTTTAGCTGTCCCAGAAATTTTTGGAGAGTCAGGGCAAAATGTTATAGCACATCGTGCTTTAAAGCATAGTTCCCATTTGCATAGAGTTGTCAGCTTATTGGTAAAAGATATCTTTCCACCGTATTTGCAGACAGAAAATGAATATGAACTAATTACCTTGCATTTTGCTTCTAGTTTGAGAAGAAGTCCTGATATTTATCCAATACGTCTCTTATTGTTGAGTGACGAGCGTCCCTTGGCTAGAGAGCTTTTAATAACTAAGATTAAAAACTTAGCTCCCTTTATCGAGCGATTAAGCGTAACTTCACCAAGTCAGTTTGAAAAGTCAGCTATTCAGCAGTATGATGCTATTTTAACCACTCAACCTACAAAGGAAAAATTCTATTTTATCTCGATTTACCCTGATGGGAAGGAACTCCTCGCTTTGCAGGATTACTTACAGAGTGTTCAAGAAAATCGTGATGTCGTGGTTAGGGAGGACTTGCCGATAGAAGCTAATTTTGATGTTCAAGATTATCTAATGATTAGCCAAAACTTGTTGCAGCATTTCGATGTCTTCCAGCTTGCCAATGAAGCCTCATTCGAAGATACAGTGGTGTCAGTTGTAAATGCTTTACCGGGGATTACAGATCGTACTTATTTATCTTCAAAGTTAATTCAACGCTTTGAGCAGAGTCCAATGGCGATTCCTGAGACTGGATTGATGCTTTTACATACGCAGTCTAGCAGTGTCAAACAGTCAGGTTTTTACATTTGTGATTTAGAACAGCCTGTATCAGCTATCTCTATGAATAGAACACCTGAAGTTATTTCAAGGGTACTAGTCATGCTGACAGGCATGAATGAGAGCGATACTGTTAGGGAGCTGATGACAGCAATTGGTCAATCAATCATTGAAAACCATCTCTATACAGAGATTTATAAAACTGGTAATAAAGCGATTATCTATCAGTTGCTGAACCAAATTTTCACAGAAAATATCAAGAAATTGGAGAATTAACATGCAATTTGAAAAAGAACTAATTAAGTTAAATCAAACTTTTGAAACTAAAGAAGAAGCGATTCGCTATTGTGGAAATCTTCTCAAGGATGGGGATTATGTTAACCCATCATATGTTGATGCTATGATCACACGAAACGAAGAATTATCTGTCTATATGGGAAACTTTATTGCTATCCCACATGGTACAGACGAGGCAAAAAAAGAAGTTTTAAAATCTGGAATCACAGTTGTTCAAGTTCCTAAAGGGGTAAACTTTGGAACTGCTGAAAATCCTCAAATAGCTACTGTTTTATTTGGTATTGCTGGTATAGGGGATGAGCACTTAGATATGATCCAAAAGATTTCAATCTTCTGTGCTGACGTCGACAATGTCGTCAAATTGGCAGATGCTCAAACAGAAGATGATATTATTCGTTTATTGAACAGTGTTGCATAAGAAGGAGAACATAATGAAAAAAGCAGTACACTTTGGCGCAGGTAATATTGGACGTGGTTTTATCGGAGAAATTTTATTTGCTAACGATTTTGCCATTAATTTTGTAGATGTCAATGAAACGATTATTGATGCTTTGAATGATCGCCACAGCTATGATATTGAAATTGCTGAAGATGGTAAGCGCCATATTACTGTTTCAAATGTTTCAGGGATTAACAATGCTAAAAATCCTGCAGATGTTGTCGCAGCAGTAGCAGAAGCTGATTTAATTACGACAGCTATTGGACCCAATATTTTACCATTTATAGCAGAATTAATTGCAGATGGTTTGAAAGTGCGTAAGGAAGCTGGTAGTACACAAGCTATTGATATTTTAGCCTGCGAAAACATGATCGGTGGTTCGCAATTCTTGTATGAAGAAGTCCAAAAATATCTCTCAGGAGACGAATTAGCCTACGTTGAAGAGTATGTTGGTTTTCCTAATGCAGCTGTTGACCGTATTGTACCAGCCCAAAGTCATGAGGATCCCCTCTTTGTTGTCGTTGAACCATTTAACGAATGGGTTGTTGAGACAAGTCGCATGAAAAATCCTCACTTAAAATTGGAAGGGGTACATTACGAAGAAGATTTAGAACCCTTCATTGAACGTAAATTATTCTCTGTTAACTCAGGTCATGCAACTTCAGCTTATACAGGTGCTTATTATGGTGCCAAAACCATTCTTGAAGCTCTTCAAAATACAGATGTTAAAGCACAGTTAGAGGCTGTACTAGCTGAAATACGTTCTCTTCTCATTGCTAAGTGGGGATTTGATGAATCAGACCTAAAAGCCTATCATGATGTGATTATTGGTCGTTTTGAAAACCCTTATATCGTTGATGATGTTGTCCGTGTGGCTCGTACACCAATTCGTAAACTTGGCTTTGATGAACGTTTTATCCGTCCAATTCGTGAATTACGTGACCGCGGATTATCCTATAGTAATCTCCTAAAAACAGTCGCATACGTCTTTGCTTACCAAGACAGTAACGATGAACAAAGTGTTCAATTACAAAAGTTATTAGCTGAAAAATCATTGAGCGATGTGGTTGTTGAAGTAACAGGACTTGAAGATCAAGGATTGGTTGCTGAAATCGTTACTAGTGTCGAAGGATTACAAAAATAAGCATTTGAGCTAAAGATGGCAATAACTGTCATCTTTTTTGCTTCTTAAAGGCTTGCCAAATTAAGGATTCTAAAGTAAAATAAGGAGTATTATTTTTATCTAGGAGATATGATGTCATTACCAAATTGTCCAAAATGTAATTCAGAGTATGTTTATGAAGATGGAACCTTACTCGTTTGCCCTGAATGTGCTTACGAATGGTCACCAAGTGAAGTGGCTGAAGAAGAGGGATTGGTTGTTAAGGACAGCAATGGTACTCGTCTAGCAGATGGTGATACTGTTACTGTTATTAAGGATCTTAAAGTTAAAGGTGCTCCAAAAGATATTAAACAAGGCACTCGTGTTAAAAATATTCGCCTAGTTGATGGTGATCATAATATTGATTGTAAGGTCGATGGTTTCGGAGCTATGAAACTTAAATCAGAATTTGTAAAAAAACTTTAAGCATGATGGAGTAATAGAGCAAAGTGGTTTCATTAAACTGCTAATAACACTTTATTTGCCAGTAGTTAACACTCAATCAGTGCCCCTTTCTAAAAATGGAGTGGTATAGTGAACTTTAGACAATTAGAAAAGTTCGATATCACTTCTTTTTGCATTTTAAACTATTTTTGATGAATTTTAAGCTGTATTTCTCAATATTTTCTTCTAAAACATCTAAAATTTTGATATAATATACAGAAATAATTTTTTTGGAGTCACCTATGACCTATTTAACAGAGGTACTGCCTAGCTTATTACAAGGGGCTTTAGTTACCTTACAAGTATTTTTTATTGTCATTACATTATCCATTCCGATTGGAGCCGTGCTTGCCTTTTTGATGCAAGTTAGATTTAAGCTATTAGAGTGGTTTATTACGCTTTATATCTGGGTGATGCGTGGTACACCGCTCTTATTACAGCTCATTTTCTTCTATTATGTCTTACCAAGTGTCGGTATAACAATGGATCGTATGCCAGCAGCTATTCTTGCTTTTACCCTTAATTATGCAGCCTATTTTGCAGAAATCTTTCGTGGGGGAATTGAAGCTATCCCTAAAGGGCAATACGAAGCTGCAAAAGTGTTGAAATTTAACCCCTTTCAAACGGTTCGCTACATCATTTTGCCTCAAGTATTCAAAGTGGTTTTACCTAGTGTCTTCAATGAAGTCATTAATCTAGTCAAAGATTCATCTCTAGTTTATGTATTAGGTGTCGGTGACTTGTTGTTGGCAAGTAAGACAGCTGCAAACCGTGATGCAACCTTAGCTCCAATGTTTATTGCAGGTGCTATCTACCTTATCTTGATTGGGCTTGTTACCATCATTTCTAAACAAGTTGAGAAAAAATTCAACTATTATAAATAATAAATGTTTTAGTGACTATCGCTCTATGGTCGCATTAGAAAGGAAGCCTTATGTTAGAATTGAAAAATATTTCTAAAGCTTATGGCTCGAAAGTTATTTTTGAAAATTTTAATTTGACTATTTCTCAAGGCCGTATTCTAGCTTTGGTAGGTCCGTCTGGTGGAGGAAAAACAACCCTTCTGCGTATGCTGGCTGGTTTGGAAAAAGTAGATTCAGGCCAAATCATTTATAACGGTGAAGAAGTTGCCATTGACCATCTTGAAGAGCGCAATTTACTTGGTTTTGTCTTCCAAGATTTTCAACTTTTCCCACACATGACTGTTTTGGAAAATTTAATCTTATCACCTATGAAAACAATGGGTACCTCAAAAGATGTCGCTAAAGAAAAAGCGATTGGCTTGTTAAATCGTTTAGGTTTGGGGGAACATGTTGAGGTGTATCCCCACTCCCTATCTGGCGGTCAAAAACAAAGGGTCGCCTTGGCACGTGCTATGATGATTGATCCACAGATTATTGGTTATGACGAACCAACATCTGCTTTGGATCCTGAGCTTCGAAAAGAAGTAGAACAGTTGATTTTACAAAACCGCGAAACGGGTATTACCCAGATTGTGGTGACGCACGATTTGGCCTTTGCTGAAAATATTGCAGATGATATTTTAAAGGTCAATCCCAAGTAACAAGGGGGAAGATATATGATTAAGAAATTAATGACAGTCTTGACGCTAGCTGTTGCAGCCTTGCTTTTAGTTGCCTGTGGTTCAAATAAAGCTAAAGAAAAGACTTCAAAAGATAACTGGAAAACCTATCAAGAGAATAAAACAATCACAATCGGTTTTGATAATACTTTTGTACCCATGGGTTATAAAGATAAATCAGGTAAAAATGTTGGTTTTGATATAGATCTCGCTAATGCTGTTTTTAAGGAATATGGCATTAAAGTGAAGTGGCAAGCTATTAACTGGGATCTAAAAGAAACAGAGCTTGACAATGGAAATATTGACATGATTTGGAATGGTTATTCTGTCACCAAAGAACGTGAGGAAAAGCTTGCCTTTACTAACCCATACATGAAAAATGAGCAAGTGCTGGTATCTAAAAAATCTAGCAATATTACAGATTTTAAAGATATGAAGGACAAGGTTTTGGGAGCACAGTCAGGCTCATCTGGTTATGAAGCCTTCTCAGCTAATCCTAAAGTATTAAAAGATTTCGTTAAAGATGGGGATGCCACTCAATACGAAACCTTTACCCAAGCTCTTATTGATTTAAAAAATGATCGCATTGATGGTCTTCTTATCGATCGTGTTTATGCTAACTATTATCTTCAAGAAGAAGGGGACATTGATCAGTATAATATCGTAACAGGAGATTTCGAAGGAGAAGCCTTTGCAGTAGGTGCACGTAAAGCTGATAAAACTTTGGTTAATAAAGTTAATGCAGCCTTCAAGAAATTGTATGAAGAAGGAAAATTCCAAGAAATTTCAAACAAGTGGTTTGGCGAAGATGTCGCAACAGACCTTGTTAAATAAACAAAAAAATGAGATAGAACCCAAAGTTCTATCTCATTTTTTATACAATACTATCTAAATTATTATCAGAAACACCCATCACTCATTGACTGATTTCAATCCTCTAATAGATTATTTGTTATAGAGGCTCCTGATGTGGTATCAGACCATCCAACTATGGCTTGTCCAGAGTCTTCTAGGTACGCTTCCAATAAAGGCTTCAGATCAATAACTTGTGAGAAAGTACCGAAGAAGTTTCCATCTTGATCATATAAACCTCGATAGTCTTGAATTAAAATGTGATCAAAAGATGGTGATGGGACAGTTAAGGTGAGGTGGTGCTTAGTATCATTTTTTATTTTCTCTTGAATCCAGTCTTCCAAAGGTTGAGCTTCTTGATTGAAAGAAAAGAAATTACCATCGAATCCTTTATTATCATAAACAACTTGACCATTTTCATCAAAAAAAGTAAGCTTCATAGGGTGTTTATCCGGATAAGTGTTTAATACTTGATAAAATTGTGTTAGTTGTTGACTTAATTGAAGGATAAATGAAGCATTATCAGAGAAATCCTCAGGAATGTTGAGTAGGATCTCTTGATTGGCTGAGTAGAGAAGAAGTTGTTGATTTTTATTTAATGATATATAGTGACCTATTTGGTTGTTAGTAACAGTACCTTTTATTAAGATTAAATCAAAGAGATTGCTAAAAGAAGATTGTAGCCATTCAAGAAAGATTTCATCATTTTCTAGGAAGTAGTAGCATTTTAATTTAACAGGATATAACATAATCCTATTGTACTATTTAGCAAGTAAGGCTGCAATTTATGAGTTTTATAAATGAGGAGTAGGAATAATGTTCGTTAAAAACGAATATTATTTGATAAAACAAAGAAAAAATTGTAAAAAACTGACAACTTTAGTAGTATATAAGGAGGAAGAGCAGAAAAACTGCTTAGCGATGCTACGAATTCGTAGTTATAGGAAGGTCATTATAGTTTTTTAGTGTTGCAGGTTCTTAGAATTCTGTAGGTTTTTGACGAAGAATGACCGAAAAATAAAACATTTTCCTCATTTTAGTTGTCATGGCCTACCCTGCAATAGAAATGAGGATTTTTATGTTTAGTGATTTACCAGTTTTTGACTATGAAGATATTCAATTAGTGCCTAATAAATGTATCATCAACAGCCGTTCTGAAGCTGAGACAACTGTATCATTAGGTAAATATACTTTTAAAATGCCTGTTGTACCTGCTAACATGCAAACTATTATCGACGAAGAAGTTGCTGAACAATTGGCTAAAGGTGGTTATTTCTATATCATGCATCGTTTTGATGAAGACGCACGTAAACCCTTTATTAAACGCATGCATGATCAAGGATTGATTGCTTCTATTTCAGTAGGTGTTAAAGAATATGAATATGATTTTGTAAGATCTTTGAAAGATGATGTCCCAGAATTTATCACCATTGATATTGCTCATGGTCATGCTGATAGTGTTATCAAAATGATTAAACATATCAAAGATGAACTTCCAGATACTTTTGTTATTGCTGGTAATGTTGGAACGCCTGAAGGTGTTCGTGAATTGGAAAATGCTGGTGCAGATGCTACGAAAGTTGGTATTGGACCAGGTAAAGTATGTATCACAAAAGTTAAAACTGGTTTTGGTACAGGTGGTTGGCAATTGGCAGCGTTACGTTGGTGTTCGAAAGCTGCTCGTAAACCAATTATTGCTGATGGTGGTGTGCGTACTCACGGTGATATTGCAAAATCAATTCGTTTTGGTGCAAGCATGGTTATGATTGGTTCTCTATTTGCTGGACACATTGAAAGTCCAGGAAAAACCGTTGAAGTTGATGGAGAAACTTTCAAAGAATACTATGGTTCAGCATCAGAATATCAAAAAGGCGAACACAAAAATGTTGAAGGTAAAAAAATCCTTCTTCCAACTAAAGGTCATCTCCAAGATACATTGACTGAGATGCAACAAGACCTACAATCATCAATTTCTTACGCAGGTGGTAAGGATGTTGAAAGTCTGAAGTTTGTTGATTATGTCATCGTAAAAAACTCAATTTGGAATGGTGATTCTATATAAAGATGAAAGGAGACTTGGATGAAAATGCTAGTCTCTCTGTCTTTTTTACTTTATTAGCTAGGAAAGTACTAGAAAAAATGATAAGATTAAGTAGTACTAACTTATTTATGCTGGAATATGATGGGGCCAGTGTCTCTACCAGACACCTTATGTCTGACAATAAGTAAACAAATGTGTTTATTAATCTATTGTCGATCCAGCTCCCTAAAGAAAAAGGAGCGCGCTTATGCAACAATTGGAAGAACGTATTTTAAAAGATGGACAAGTTTTAGGGGAAAATATCCTTAAAGTTGATTCTTTTTTAACACACCAGGTGGATTACAAATTAATGAAACTATCGGAAAAGTTTTTGCAAAAGCTTACAAAGAGGCTGGAATTACCAAGGTGGTTACAATTGAAGCATCTGGTATTGCTCCAGCAGCTTATGCCGCTGAATCGCTTGATGTGCCTATGATTTTTGCCAAAAAATATAAGAATATCACTATGACAGAAGGTATCTTAACAGCTGAAGTTTATTCTTTCACTAAGCAGGTAACTTCAACTGTTTCGATTGCTGGAAAATTCTTAAACAAAGACGATAGAGTATTGATTGTTGATGATTTTTTAGCCAAAGGTCAAGCTGCTGAAGGGTTGATTGAAATCATTGAACAAGCTGGAGCCCACGTTGAAGGAGTCGGAATTGTTATTGAAAAATCCTTCTAAAATGGACACCAATTGATTGAAGATATGGGGGTTAAGGTTACTTCGTTAGCTCCTATTGCTAAATTGAAGATGGTAAATTGGTCTTTGCTCAATCAGATGCTTAATCAGTTAGAACGGATAGATTTCCTGTCTAGCTATTTTATTTTTACCTTAATTTACGTTATAATAGTTAAGATTGAATTGATATTATAAAGGATTATTATGAGTATTTTAGAAGTTAAGAATCTAAGTCACGGTTTTGGTGATCGTGCTATTTTTGAGAATGTATCGTTTCGTCTCTTAAAAGGGGAACATATCGGACTTGTCGGTGCTAATGGTGAGGGAAAATCAACCTTCATGAGTATCGTGACAGGGCATTTGCAACCTGATGAGGGCAAAATTGAATGGTCAAAATATGTCACAGCAGGTTATTTGGACCAACATACTGTTCTTGAAGCAGGTCAATCCGTTCGTGATGTTTTGCGAACAGCCTTTGATGATCTCTTCAAAACAGAAGCCCGTATCAATGACATTTATATGTCTATGGCTGATGAGGGAGCCGATGTTGATGCTCTAATGGAAGAAGTTGGAGAGTTGCAAGATCGCTTAGAGTCTCGTGATTTTTACACTTTGGATGCTAAGATTGACGAAGTAGCTCGAGCGCTAGGTGTCATGGATTTTGGGATGGATTCTGATGTGACAGAGCTTTCAGGAGGGCAACGGACTAAGGTTCTCTTGGCAAAACTTCTTCTTGAAAAACCTGATATTCTTCTTTTGGATGAGCCGACCAACTATTTGGATGCCGAACATATTGACTGGCTCAAGCGTTATTTGCAGAATTACGAAAATGCTTTCGTGCTTATTTCTCATGATATCCCATTCCTTAACGATGTGATTAACATTGTCTATCATGTTGAAAATCAGGATTTAGTGCGTTATTCTGGTGATTATTATCAATTCCAGGAAGTTCATGCTATGAAAAAAGCGCAAAAAGAAGCTGCTTACGAACGTCAACAAAAAGAAATTGCTGACTTACAGGATTTTGTTCAACGAAATAAAGCGCGTGTGGCAACTCGTAACATGGCCATGTCTCGTCAGAAAAAGTTGGATAAGATGGACCTGATTGAGCTTGATAAGGAAAAGCCAAAACCTGAATTCCACTTTAAGGAATCTCGGACACCGAGTCGCTTTATCTTCCAAACTAAGGATTTAGTGATCGGTTATGATCGTCCGCTGACCAGAAAGCCTTTAAACCTAACCTTTGAGCGTAATCAAAAGGTTGCTATCACAGGAGCTAATGGTATCGGAAAAACAACTCTTTTGAAGAGTCTCTTGGGAGAAATCAAACCCCTTGAAGGATCCGTTGAGACGGGTGATTTCTTAGAAATTGGTTACTTTGAGCAAGAAGTTGCTGGTGGCAATCGTCAAACGCCATTAGAAGCGGTTTGGGATGCCTTTCCTGCGCTTAACCAAGCTGAAGTTCGTGCAGCTTTAGCCAAGTGTGGATTGACCTCAAAACATATTGAAAGTCAAATCCAAGTCTTATCAGGTGGTGAACAAGCCAAGGTACGTTTTTGTCTACTCATGAACCGTGAAAACAATGTTCTTATTCTTGACGAGCCAACCAATCATTTGGATGCAGATGCGAAAACCGAGCTAAGTCGAGCTTTACAAGCTTACAAAGGATCAATTCTCATGGTCTGTCACGAACCTGAATTTTATCAAGGTTGGACAGAAGTCTGGGATTTTAATGAAATGATTTAAGAAAAAAGTCGTCTTCGTGTTGAAGATGGCTTTTTTGATACCATTTAAGAAAGTCTTGAGAGTTGGTGAAAATGATAGGATAACAAACTATAAACAAATTATTACGAATATAAAGATGACAGTTAATTCGAATATTTCATTTACATTACATATGTTATAAATATATTTTACAAATGACAAAATGAAGATTATAATGAAGGTGAAAAGTAAGGAAATGAGGATGAGGATATGACAAAATCTTTTGTTACCAATGAAAAACAGCGTTTTTCCATTCGAAAGTATTCCATTGGAACTGCATCAGTTCTTCTTGGTATGACTTCGGTTTGTGCTGGTCAGGTTTCAGCTGATGATAGTTTAGTTCCAAATGTGATCGTTAGGGATGACAATCAGATTGTGAATTTAAGTAACAAAGAATTTTTAATATCATCTTCTGAAATCCTTTCTTCAGAAGTTCTTTCTGAATTGTCAATGACAGCTAGCAGTGAAGTAAGGAGTCAAGAAGTTGTTTCATCACACGTTTTATCTGAAAATATCGTAGAGACTAGCGAGTCAACAGTAAATCCTGAAGCAACCTCAGCCCATCAAGCAGCTTCAGAAGCTATGCTAGAAGAAGTTGTGATACCAAGTCTTTCCAAACAGGGGACTTACATCTATCCAGAACGCACAGATGTTCGTAATGAGCCAAAATTGTCAGCGCCAGTCCAATTTTATGTCAACAAGGGCGACAAGGTGTACTATGATAATCTTGTAACCAAGGATGGTACCAACTGGTTGACTTACCTTTCTTATAGTGGGGTTAGACGTTATGCCCCTATTGGTAAGGTAACGGTTAATCCTCCTAAAGCAGACACGAAAGATATTGACGAGGAGGCAAAACCCAGTCAGTCTCTTCCGAAAAGTGGCACTTATCGTTTCACTGAAGAA
This sequence comes from Streptococcus pluranimalium, assembly GCF_047785745.1. Taxonomy (GTDB): domain Bacteria; phylum Bacillota; class Bacilli; order Lactobacillales; family Streptococcaceae; genus Streptococcus; species Streptococcus pluranimalium_B. The sequence continues at coordinate 47,511 of NZ_JBLOJT010000001.1, forward strand.
GTTGCTGTGAAAAATATCCCTAAGGCAACTGCTAAGACAGAATTTACCTTTGCCAAAGGTGAGTCTATCCATTATGATCAAACCTTGATTGCAGATCAGGTGCAATGGTTATCTTATGTCAGTTACAGTGGTGTCCGCCGTTATGTTGCCCTCTCAAAGGTTCAGGATGTCCCAGCGAAAACACCAGAGGCTACTCCGAAACCAACGCCAACTAAGGAAGAAGAAGCAAAAGCCATTGCCAAATCAGGAACTTATACCTTTACTCAGGACAGTGCTATCAAGAACAAGCCTGAAGTAGCTGCTAAGACAGAGTTTAATTATCACAAGGGCGGTAAGGTTAATTATGATCGCTACATTGAAAATGACGGTCATCACTGGTTATCTTATGTTAGCTATAGCGGTATTCGTCGCTATGTGGATTTAGGAAAAATTAAAGGAACTACTGACAAAATAAGTCCGAAACCAACTAAGGAAGTAACACCGACAAGTAGTCTCAAGCTTTATGGTCGCATGGCTGTCACAGATATCTCAAGTGCTGGTTTCACTATTACCATTTCAGAAGTAGTTTCTCCAAATACTATCCAGTCAATTAAAGTTCCTGTTTGGTCAGATCAAGGTGGTCAGGATGATTTGGTCTGGTATAAGGCACAGAAACAAGGGGACGATACTTACAAGGTTCAAGTTGCTACTAAAAATCACAAAAATAATACTGGCGATTATCATGTCCATCTCTATTATGATTACGGAAATAGTCAATTGAAAGGGATTTTATCAACGACGGTTACATTGCCAGCAAAAGCAGTAGTGACTCCGACAGCTACAAATTCTTCAAAGCAAAAGGTTACCTTTAATGGTTCATACTATAGCGTGGCTGGAAAATATGATGAGGTTATCGTCGTTAATAAAAAATACCCACTATCTGCTCAGTACAATCCAGGTGAGAATCCGACTGCTAAGGCCGCTTTCATCAAACTGCGTGATGATATGATTGCAAAAGGTTACAATGTCGGCTATGGTTACAGTGGTTTTAGAAGTTACAATACACAAGCTGGATTATATCAATCATATGTCAGACGTGATGGACAAGCGGCAGCGGATCGCTATTCAGCAAGACCAGGTTACAGTGAACACCAAACAGGATTGGCTTTTGACCTAACAGATAAAAAGGGGCAACTTCTGGAAGATAAGGCTGCTAGTACTTGGCTTCAGCAACATGCTCATGAATATGGCTTTATTGTCCGTTATCAACCAGGTAAAGAAGCTGTGACGGGCTTTATGCAAGAAGCTTGGCATCTTCGCTATATTGGAAAAGAAGCTAAGGATATTCATAATTCAGGGTTATCACTTGAAGAGTACTACGGTTTCCAAGGTGGTGACTATGGCAGTGTAAAACCTAATACTGAATCACGTCAGACAAAGTTATCTTCCCAAGGGGCTTATACCTTTAAGAAACGTACTTCTATCAAGGCTTAGCCAAAATTATCAAGTCCAGAACTAGCTTACTATGACGCTAGTTCAACGGTTAACTATGATAAAGTAGTGAGTTCAGACGGACACCATTGGTTATCTTATGTGAGCTTTAGTGGGGCAAGAAGGTATGTAGCTATTGCTTAATCTGAATGATGGTGTAAGGTAAATACTAAAAAGGTGTTATTGGCTAATCTTGAATGGTTACTGATGATGCCTTTTTTATTTCAGTGATTGTATCAAAAAATTGAATGGCTTAGGATAAAAACGACCATTCAGGACGTTTGAATGACTGTTTAGGATTTGAAGGTTCATTGTTTAATTGATGTGGTATACTGACCATATTGTTAACTCGTATTTTTTGATAGGGACATCAATAATAACTTTAAAAAAATAATGAGTTTAACACAAATAATATTCAAAAGGAGTTTTAAAATGTCTTTGTTGAAACGTATTTTTAAGTTTATCGGTTTGATTTTGTTGGTGCTTGTCCTTAATTTGACACCCATGATTTTAATCGGTAATCAAGATAGGACACCAGTTAGTTTGCAGTGGCTTTTTAGTATTTTGTATCTTATAGTTGCTTTTTTGATTATTTGGCAGATTTGGAAGGCTTATGTAGAAAAAGAATCTTACATGATTACAGGACGACCATTCACTTTGGAGCGGTTTGGAATGGCACTCTTATTTTTTCTTGCGGCGCGTGTAGTAGCAGTTGTAGGGACACTGTTATTGCAAAAATTAACTGGTAATATGATGTCAGCTAATGATGCAGCCTTGCAAGCAACTGCTAGCGATTTGAAACACATGTTTCCTATGTATTTTGTAGCCTTTCATGTCATGCTTGCCTTTTTTGCGCCAGTTCTAGAAGAGCTGACTTTTAGAGGATTCTTCAGTCGATATTTCTTTAAAGAGGATAATATGTGGGCGAAATGTCTGGTGAGTTCCTTGATATTTGCCCTCTTACACGCGGTTATGCCTCTAGAGATTATTATTTACTTGGCTCTTGGTAGTATTTTCTTTTTCGCCTTCAATCGTGAAGGCAATATTCGAGATTCCATTGTTGTTCATATGTTAAATAATGGCTTGATTGTCCTTGTGTCAGCTGTAAACTATATTCTTTTGTTAATAGGTGTTATTTGACCTATTTTATAGCATTTCCTTTGAGACGAGAATTATTTAATCATTCATCAAATAAGTTTTCTTGTTAGAAAGCTTATTTTTTATGGGTAGCGACTTGTTCTGATTTCATGGTATAATAAAATAGACTATCGTATTCAGATGGTAAGTGTTTATGAGGGATGTTATGGCTAAGATTGCACCGACAGGTCAGTCTGTTGAGGAGCTGATTTCTAGTCTGAAGACTAAGCGTCAACAGGATGAGGGCTGTCAACTGTTGGGATTGTACCAAACAGTCAGTCAAGAGGAAGCAGTGGTTTGGTATCCTGGGATTATTGGTTTTGGCAACTATCATTATCGTTATGAGACGGGTCGTGAAGGTGATTCACCTCAGTTGGCTTTTGCTCCAAGACAGGCGAAAATCACTCTTTACATTGATCAGGATTTACCTAATCGAGCTAGTTTTTTGGAAAATTTAGGTAAGTACAAAACAGCGGTTGGCTGTGTCTATGTCAATAAATTGGCAGATATACACCTTGATGTTTTGGAAGATATCTTGACTTTATCACTGGAACATGTAAATAAAAAGATTGAAACAGAAAAGGAATAAGAAATGGCTACTATTCAATGGTTGAATGGGTGCCTAAGAGATTATGTGAGTTGTTTGAGAAGTGGATAACCCTTAAAACCCTTGATTTCAAAGGGTTTTTAAGTTGTTGTGCTAATAGATAGGCAAGTAAATATCATCGCTTAAAGAAGCAATAATGAGCAATAAAAACCATTTTTTGGTGCCCAGTTTGGTGCCTAGTTTGTGGCAAGAACAATTTAGAGTGTTCTTGCCTTTTTTATTTTACAGGGAGGAAAATCGTGGAACTTGCAGAATCAACTCGACTTGGTGTCGTTGGCTACCTTATGCTTACAATGGGAGTAACACTACCAAAAGCGACAGAAATACTAGAAGAATTAGAAACAAGTGGCCTGGTTAACGTCAAAGCAGGGGGGCAACTAGAACTAAAATTATTGGAGGACAATCATGAAACGCATTAGTGCCAATCATTATCAGACATCCGAGAGGTATTACAAACTTCCAAAGCTCTTGTTTGAGAGTGAGCGATATAAGGACATGAAGCTTGAGGTTAAAGTCGCTTATGCCGTCTTAAAAGACCCTATTTAATAGTCATAGTGGTCGAGTGACAGACGGTCAGAAAGTCCAAGCAGGGGAAGTGATTGGTCAAACCAAGGATGGTGCTGTTCTAAAAGTGACCTATCAAAAGGTTGACGATGATTCAGAGAAACTGGTTTACGTTAATCCAGCCTTTTACTTTCCTAAAGTCATTCAACTCCAAACGACCATTCTACCTACCATAGGTCAATTTGGAGGCGATGAGTTTGCGAGAGCCAAAGTTATCTACGAGTATTTGAAAAGCCAAGGAGCGACCAATCAAGCGATTGCGGCTATTTTAGGAAACTGGTCAGTAGAATCATCCATTAATCCCAAACGAGCTGAAGGGGACTATTTATCGCCTCCTGTAGGAGCAACGGATAGTTCTTGGGACGATGAGGGATAGTTGTCTCTAAATGGTCCAGCTATCTATAATGGCAGGTACCCGAATATTCTAAGACGTGGCTTGGGCTTAGGGCAGTGGACAGATACTGCAGATGGATCACGCAGACATACCTTATTATTAGAGTATGCCAAAGGGAAAAACCAGAAGTGGTATGACTTAGGCTTACAACTGGATTTCATGCTCCATGGGGACAATCCTTACTATACCAACTGGTTAAAAGACTTTTTCAAAAACTCAGGAAGCCCAGCCAGTCTTGCCCAACTCTTTCTCATTTATTGGGAAGGAAATAGTGGTGATAAGCTCTTAGAACGTCAAACGAGAGCTACAGAGTGGTATTACCAAATTGAGAAAGGCTTTAGCCAACTAAATGGTGGAACAGCCCAGAGTGATCCAAAAGCGCTGGAAGCGGTTCGAGGAGACCTTTATGACAACTCCATTCCAGGTGGAGGTGACGGTATGGGTTATGCCTATGAGCAATGTACGTGGGGAGTTGCAGCTCGGATTAACCAATTGGGCTTGAAACTCAAAGGACGAAATGGTGAGAAAATCCCAATCATTAGTACCATGGGGAATGGTCAAGACTGGGTGGCAACAGCAGCACGTCTTGGTGGTGAAACAGGCAAGCAACCAAAAGCAGGAGCGATTATTTCCTTTGCGGGTGGCGCTCATGGAACACCTGCCGCTTACGGTCACGTGTCGTTTGTCGAGAAGGTTTACCCAGATGGGTCTGTCCTCATCTCAGAGACCAACTATAATGGCAATCCTAACTATACCTTCCGTAAGTTATCAGGAGTCGATGGTACGATTAATTTTGCCTATACGACGAAATAGAAAAACAATACGCTAACATTTTAATGATTTGTTAGCATATTGTTTTCTTTGTTGTTGATTTTTTCTGAATAATATGCTAACATTGTAGTGAAATGTTAGCATATTATTTAGAAGGTGGTAATGTGGATTTGTTAGAGAAACCTGTCTATAATTACATAAAAAAAAATCATGGAGTTATAACTTTTCGTGATATAGAAGAGCTTAACCTTTCTTACCAACAACTGAATCAATTGGTCTCAAAAGGTAAAGTGGAATCAATTGAAAGAGGGATCTATCATCTGCCTGATACCTATATTGATGATTTCTTTAGTTTACAGTATCGTTTTCCAAAAGGAATTTATTCCTTAGAAACAGCACTATGGTTACATGGCCTTTCCCTCACTGTTCCATTTGAACCTGTGATGACTTTTCCTTTTGGAACGAACACGAGGCTAATGAAAGAAGCTGGTGTTAAGCCGATTGTTGCTAGAAATCATCATGAAATCGGTATTATAAAACTAGAGCGACAGGCTGGACAGTTTATCTCAGTATATGATATGGAACGAACTTTGGTAGAGTGTTTGCGAACAGCCTATCATGTTGATGTTCAAGTCATTGCTCCAGCGTTTCAAGCTTACTTTAAAAAAGGAGCTGTGAATTATGCCAAGTTGTACCACTATGCACAACTATTTAAAGTCACTGAAAAGCTACAATCTTATGTGGAGGTCTTGTCGTGAAATTTTCAAATGCCAATAGCTTCAAAGCGAAAATTAAGAATATCGCAAGAGAAAAAGGGATACCTGCTCAACAAGTTCAGCAGAACTATTTGATTGAGAAAATCTTAAAACTCATCTCTGAAAGTCGGTATAAAGATTCTTTCATTGTGAAAGGTGGATTCCTTATCGGACAGATGATTGGCTTAGATAAACGAACAACTATGGATTTAGATGTTACTTTGAAAGGTCAACCTCTTAGTGAGGAAAATATTCAAACAATCTTCAAAGAAATTGTAAGTCAACCTTCTGAAGGTTTCCAATTTGAAGTTGATATGTTAGAGCCAATTCGACAAGATGATGAATATGGGGGCTTTACCCTCAAACTCAAGGCGACATTCGATACCCTACGTGAAGTTGTCTTTATTGATATAACAACAGGTGATCGGATAACGCCACGAGAAATTACTTATCAATTGCAGTCTGTTTTTTCAGAGAATAAACTAGAAGTTTGGACTTATAATTTAGAAACTGTTATTGCTGAAAAATTAGAAACGATTATTCGCCGAGGAGCTGCTTCAACTAGACCTCGTGATCGCTATGACCTCTACACATTGTATCACCTTCGAAAAGATGAGATTGATATCCCAATATTGAAAACTGCTCTAAATAATACTGCTAAAAAAAGAGGAAGCTTAGATGTTTTGATAAATTGGGAAAGTCAATTAGAGGTAATCCGTAGCTCTGACTATCAGAATCAGCTTTGGTCTCGCTATCAAAAATCATTTAGGTATGCCAGTGAAATTAGTTTTGAGGAGTCGGTAGAAGTGGTGGCAATTATTTTAAATCAATTAGGGGGTTAGTAGTGTATGCTGACAGGAACTTTGCAGATGATGGGTTATGAATTTTTCTTTACGTTCGCTGAAGAAAGATTATCCTTGATTCCCAAAGAAGGGGAAAAAGATGAGATTAGGCATTCTTGGTTTTATAAAAAATTGGGAAATGGGAGCTATGCTTGGCCTGGAGAGCCTAAATTTGTAGAAGAAGACTTTCTTTATGGACGTACAAATGAAACAAATCAAGTTATTACATTTTTAATAAATAAACACATTCAACTTCATGAAAACAATGGTGTTATTACTGTACCGTTTTTGGCCTATTTTTTTAGTTATTCTGAAAGACCGATGATTAGTCGGATATCTTTCAGCGGGTTAGAACTAAACTATATTCATCCAATCAATCATGCTTTTGAAATTTCGTATAAACCTGATGAACATGATGGAAAAATAAATATTAGTACCTATGATTTTGACTCAACAACGACAGAAGAACAGAAGTTTAATGTTTTTGGAAAAGAAGTTCAAGTTTATTTCGGCGTCACTAGAACAACAAGTTTATCTATCGAAAAGCCACCTCTAGCATTATCATCGTCAATGGTTTTTCATTTTGAAGAAACTCAAGATTATTCTTTTGTACGAGAGTTATATCGTATCGCAAAGGAGTTTATCCAATTTCTTTGTAATCGAAGAAATGTTAATTTTACTGATATTCGGTTGTCAAATAATCAAGGAAAGGTTGGGGAATTCAATGTGATTGAAGAAAGTATTGAGATTGAGATGAAGCCATTGAAAGATGGAAGATATATTCAACAAAAATATATTGTTGGTTATGAGGGAAAGATATTAGATGACATAGCTGAAAATAATCTATATCTCAGACATCTAGGTAAGAGTTTTAGGGATAGTCGGATAATTGATGCTGCTAGTTTTGTATTAAGAACCGCTGCATTTGAATGGGAGTTTAGTAGAATATTTTCAGAAGATGAATGGAAAAGCGAGCAACGAAAAAAACTGGAAGAAGAAGCTAGTAAAGAATTAGAGCGTTTGATTGAAAATTCAACAGGTAAGCTGAAAAAAATTTACAAAGATTTGAAAAAATCAGTTGTATCCTATTTATCTCTTTCTCAAAAGATTGGTCAAATATTTGAAGAATACGGTGCATCTTTATTGAATTTATTTGGACAATCCATATATAAATTAAACAATATTTCGTATAATCACTCTGAAATTGCAGAGCGAATAGGCAAACAAAGAAATAATTTTGCTCATGGAAATTTAGATAAGGAATTTATAAATGAGTCTTTGCTAGATGTGGTGTTCCTTGAACAAATTGTCCTAGCTATGCAACTACAATATTTTGGAATAGATGAAATAGAAACCCAAAAAATTATAAACGAAGTATTTCACCATAATTTGGCATTATAGAGTGGCTCTGGGAGGGTCTGATACGTCAGTCCTCCTCTTTTTTGTAGGGAATTTCAGAAGTTATCGGTAGTGCTACCGATAGCTTTTTTTCTTAGTCCTTCTTCGATGTGATACTAAAATCAAGTCGTCTTTTTTATGATGAGGAGAGAGCGACGGAATGTTACTACTTATCAAAAGAAAAGAAGGACTTTTTATGACCAAACAAGCCATTTCAGAAGCTATTGATGACTTGTAAGTGAGGCAGTCCTTACAAGGGCTGCTTTTTATGGGGAGAGAAGATGAGGTTATTCCAAAAGCAAAGGCACAACCAAGATAGTTTTAAATGTCTCATTCATCGCTTATCAGGAATGTCTGAAGCCGACTTACATAAGGTCAACCAATTATTAGATGTCGTTTTTGACGCTACACGTCAAACTATCGAAGATGAAAAAAAGTCTCCTGAAATATTGCTAAAGGAGCCTATATTAGATGAGACCATAACTGAAGCTAAGAATAAATTGAAGACTGAGCAACTTGAAAAGCGGATAGAGCAGTTTAAGCAGGCCAAGAAACCGAAAAGCAAATAACGCACCATTTTTGGTGCGTTATTTGCTTTTTGTGTTATAATGAAAGTAACTAATAGGAGGTCGTTATCTATGATTGGAGAGAATATCAAATCTTTACGAAAAACTCATGATTTGACGCAACCAGAGTTTGCTAAGATAGTGGGTATTTCACGAAATAGCCTTAGTCGTTATGAAAATGGGACAAGCTCTGTTTCAACAGAACTGATAGATCGTATTTGTCAGAAATTCAACGTGTCGTATATCGATATTGTAGGGGAAGAAAAGATGTTAACACCAGTAGAAGATTATCAATTAACGCTAAAAATAGAAATCATTAAAGAGCGAGGCGCAGCGATTTTGTCCGAACTATATCGCTATCAAGATAGTCAAGGAATTACTTTTGATGATGAGACTAGCCCTTGGATTTTGATGAGTGATGATTTGTCTGATCTTATCAATACCAAGATTTATCTTGTTCAATCGTTTGATGAAGTGGAGCGTTACAATGGTTATTTAGATGGTATTGAGCGAATGTTGGAGCTTGCTCATCATCAGGTGGTGGCTTAATGCGGTTAGAAGAATTTAGCAAGGATGACTTTGACTTAGCCTTAAAACGAACTATTCGTTCCTTAACTCGTGGTAAAACGACATCAGTAACCCCAAAAGCCATCTTACTTGGTGGGCAAAGCGGAGCAGGTAAGACAACGATACACCGTATCAAGCAGAAAGAGTTCCAAGGCAATATCATTATTATTGACGGTGACAGCTATCGTTCTTTACACCCGAATTATCTAGCCTTGCAAGAGAAGTATGGTAAGGATAGCGTGGATTATACCAAAGGCTTTGCAGGAAAAATGGTGGAACAGCTTGTGGATGAACTCAGTAAACAAGGTTATCATTTGTTAATCGAAGGAACTTTGAGAACGACAGAAGTACCAAGAAAAACAGCTCGGCTATTGAAATCACGAGGCTATCAAGTCTCACTAGCATTGATAGCAACTAAGCCTGAATTGTCCTATCTCAGCACCTTAATTCGTTACGAGGAAGTCTATGCCGTAAATCCAAATCAAGCTAGAGCAACCCCTAAAGAACATCACGATGGTATTGTAGAGCATTTAGTTGATAACTTACGAGAGTTAGAAACTGATAAACTCTTTGATGAGATTCAAATTTACCAGAGAGACAGACGGTGTGTCTATGACTCTGAAATTGATGATGGTTCAGCAGCAGAAGTGCTACAAGAATGCCTCTTCGGAAAATGGAGCAAGGTGGAGGAAGAGATGATGAAGGTGGGACAGGAATTGTTGATGGAGTTTTTGGAAATGAAAAAAGGTAGAATTTATGAAAATAAAAAAAATTAATGTTCAAAATTATCGTTTATTGAAGGATTTTTCTTTAGAGTTGAAGAGTGAATTGTCATTAATTGTGGGAAAAAATAATTGCGGTAAAACCTCAGTTTTATCTGTATTGGAAAAGATAATCAATAAAAGTTCTAGTTTAACCTGGGAAGATATAAATTTGTATCATAGAAAAGTAATTTTTGAAAATATAAAAAAGGTTGCGTATACCCCTGACTCGGAATTAGAACCTATTTTAGGAATAAACCTTCAAATTTGGATTCAGTACTCAGAAGAAGATTCTTATCAAAACATCCAGCCACTTATGATGGATTTAAATCCTGATAATAATTATATTATTCTTGATTTTTCGTATATAGTCCCTATTTCGAGACTTCATGACTTAAATACCGAAATAAGCAATTTTTCAGATGATTTTTCAAAATTTGAGTCATTTATGAAGAAGAGCATGAGTAAATTTTTTGAGATGCAGATTAACTCACAGGGATATAATCCTGATACACAGAAATTGACAGAAGAAAAGTCTGATTTACTTGAAATGAAAGATATTCATAAACTTATTAAAATAAGAGGGATTAGAGCTAATCGAGAAGTATCAAATAAAGAAAATAATCATTCATTATCTAAAACATCAAATCTATTTTATAAATCAAATAATGGTGATGATATTGACAATGCTACAAAAAATTTACTTCAATCTGCAATTACAGAGGCAGATGAAGCTTTAACCAAGGCATATAGTGGTGATGGTGAAGACGATGGGGTTTTCACCTCGATCTTTAAAAGAGTAAAAAAATTTGGTGGAAATGATAGTGAATCAGAGTTGGAAATTCATTCATCTCTTTCTGAGAAAGACATTTTGAGTAATAATACAACACTATACTATAGGCATGACGATAGTTTATTACCAGAAACATACAATGGTTTGGGATATTTAAATCTATATGGGATGATTTTTGAAATAGAGACGTTGATGGCAGATATCAAAAATAATCTTGCTGATATTAATTTAGTTTATATTGAGGAGCCAGAGTCGCATACACATCCACAATTGCAATATGTTTTTATCAAGAATATTAAAGGTTTGCTGAAGGAACATGATGATGAACTAAAAGCAAGTGGATATACTAGTGGTATTCAAACTTTAATTACAACTCATTCATCACACATAGTGTCTGATTGCAACTTTGATGATTTAATTTATTTTAAGCGTGATAATGGCACAGCTATATCAAAGGCTTTTAATTCATTGAAAGAAGAATATGAAGATGATAAACTTGGGTACAGATTTGTTAAGCAGTATTTGACACTCAATAGTAGTGACCTATTTTTTGCTGATAAAGTCATTTGTATTGAAGGTGACACGGAAAGAATTTTACTGCCAACAATGATGCAAAAAGTGGATATAGCAACTCCAATAGAACAAGGTTCAAATATAATGCCATTACTTTCTCAAAACATTTCAATCATTGAAACAGGTGCTCATTCACAAGTGTTTAGGAAATTTTTTGACTTTTTAGGGATAAAAGTATTGATAATTACTGATATTGATCCTGTAAATAAAAATGAAAAGAATCGTTTTATCGCTTGTTCAGCAGTAAATGCTACATCTACGTCAAATACTTCTCTTAAAAGTTTCTTCAATATTTCAGGAGATGGAATTTTTTCAACAGTAACTCAAAAAAGTTTTGCTGAAAAAATAACACCAGATAATAGAATCCGTATTGCATATCAAATTCCCGAAGATAACAATGGTTATCAGCCTGCTAGTTTTGAAGATTCCTTTATCGGTTTAAATAAAGAATTCATTATTAAACAAAAAGATGGTCTTATTGAATATGAAGCTTTAAAAAACTTTGATGACGATGAAATAGAAGATTTCTATACATTTGCTAGGAATAAAGTGAACAAAAAGTCTGCCTTTGCATCAAGTTTATTATACTTTGAAGATGAAGAAAATACTTGGAAAGTACCTAAATATATTTCGGAGGGATTATTATGGTTACGAGAACAGTAGAGCCAGAAGTAGAAAAAGTATTTGAAGCAATAAAACAAGGTCAAAATTTTATTCTTGAAGGCGGTGCTGGAAGTGGTAAAACTTATTCGCTAATTTCAATTATTGAAAAAATATCGATTGAAGAACCTAAAAAATCAATTGTATGTATTACCTATACTAATAATGCTGTTGCAGAAATTAAATCACGAATAATTAATGATAATTTATGGGTATCAACAATTCATGAGTTTATCTGGCATATCATTGGAAATTTCCAAAAAGAGATTAAAGAATGTCTTGTTGAGTTAATAAATGATGATTCACAAAAGTTATTTGTTTCACCAAAGGATGTAATTGAAGAAGAAAGTATTTCACTTGATTACTTTGATGATGTCCGTGTTGACTATGCTGAATGGTACTCTATGAGTATAACAGAGCAAAATAAAGTCCAAATAAGTCATGACCATATTCTAATAGTTGCCGAAAAAATGTTTTCAAAATATAAGAAGTTATGTGATGTTTTAGCGGATACTGCAAACTATATTTTTGTTGACGAATATCAAGATACAAGTCCACTAATTGTGAAAATATTATTAGAGCATCTTCAAAAGAGTACTAAGAAAAATGTTGTAGGCTTTTTTGGAGATTCTATGCAAGCTATTTATGATTCAGGGGTAGGAGACTTAAATTCTTATAATTTGGCAAAGATACAAAAAACTCAAAATCGTCGTAATCCTAAAAAAGTTATTGATTTAGCCAATACAGTTAGAAATGATGGTTTAGTTCAAACTCCATCCAACGATGATACGGCTCCCAATATGGACGATGGGAGTGTCATTGCTGGAACAGTGAAATTTGTCTACGGGAACGATATTAATCAACTTGATGTTCTTAGAAATAGTAAACTATATAAAGCTTTAGAATTTGATATAGCTAAAAAAACAAAAGAATTACGTCTGACACATAAACTTAATGCAGAAATGGCAGGTTTCTCTAAGTTATTTGAATTATATAATACTGATTTATTTGTGAAATTAATTACAGGTATAAAGAAAAAAATCAATGAAAATAAGATAGCTGATAAAGGAAAAACGTTTGAAGAACTGGTAGAAGAGGCTAAAATAGCTGTCGGAAAGGGAGGTCCATTAATAATTGATGTGGTTAATTCCATCCCAGAACTTTTGGCTTTTTACGATGAAATTAAGACGTGCTCGTTTGAAGAAGTTAGTAATAAGAGTAAAGTTAATAAAGAATCGCTGTTAGCTTATAAATTTAATGGATTAAGTAGTAGATATGAAGCGGGCACAGATAGGGATAGGATTCTTAAAAGGTTAGATTTAATCTATGAGCTATTAGAGCTGTATAAAACAGGTAAGCATAATGAATTCTTACGTATTACTAAATGTAATATAACTTCATCAGAAGATAAAATTAGTCTATCTAAAGTTATGACAAAAATCTCTGTTGATGATATTACAATTGGAAAAGTCATAGAACTTGCAGAGGAAAGTGGATTAATTTCAAAGGATGACTTATTTACTAATTTTATTGAAAGTAGGGGACATTATTTATGGTCACGACTTAAGATAATGCCATTTCAAGAATATGTAAATAGTATTGCTTATCTCAGAGAATATGTATCTGTTATAACGCAGCATAAGGTTAAAGGTAGTGAATATGATAATGTTTTAGTTTTATTAGATAATGGAAAATGGAATCAATATAATTTTGATAGCCTATTTGGTAAAGGTTCAGTTAATGAGAATGTCCAAAAAAGAACTAAGAAGTTATTCTATGTTGCAATTACTAGAGCAATGAAAAATTTAATTGTTTACATGCCGAGTAATGATAGTCAGATTATTCAAAAAGCACAAGATTATTTTGAACCAAATGATATTATTGATGTTTTGTCTTTAGTTGATGAGTAAATTAAAGACATTTACTGAGTTAAATTTAGTAAGGAGGAATATTATTATGTTAGAAAATAATTTACTTGAATTTGATATTACAGGTATTTTAGGCTCCGAAATTAATCAACATATTGATTTTTACAATGATGAAGTTGAGAAAGCCTATACCGCAATAAAAAATAACGATGATAATACTGCCTTAGCTATCCTACGAGCATTAAAATCACAGTTAGATAGAGAATATAAGTATTTTGATTCCAAGAGATTCAGGAGTTTCAACAATTTAAATGATGCATATAGCTATGTTGATGGTATAAATAGAGCGAGTAGAGCATTAGTAGGTGCACCTAATTATCGTAATATGAAATCTATGTTATATGACATTCAGGATTATATGACTAGATCTAAATATGCAGATAATTTATATTAAGGAAATATATTTGCCTTAACGGTCGATAATCGGTTAGAAGAGATGACAAATCAAGAGTATCATTCCAAAGCAGGTAAATTACTTCAAACTATTAGAGAATTTTATCTTCGACCAGGGAAAGGGACTGCAAAAGAATGTATTAAACTATCTAAAGGTTTTTCTTCAAAGAATTTAGAACCGTATATTTTTAAAGAGTATTTTGCTAAATATTTAAGATAGTTTCCGAGAGCTACCCAGCTCTCTTTTTTCTTACTCTCATTTTTCATACTGTGATAACTTTTCCAAATCATCCTTGTTATTCTTATATCATTCCTAAGAAAATCAAGTCTTGAATTTTCACTGGGGGTTTGGGGGCGAAGCCACCAAGTTATCTTATCGTTGGCTGTCAAAACTGGAAGGTTTTGGTCGGTTGGCGATATGATTTTTTGGGTATTGTGACCACAATGCCTGAGCTCGCAAAGACCGAACAAGGACTTTAAGAAATTTCTCGTATGACACACGGGGTCGGGGTTTACCCGAGAAAGGATGAAAGTGAGGGAAAGAGATGTCTGAACAGTACCGTGACATTAGAAAAGAGGTAAATCTGACCGCAGATGAGCTAAAACAGATTGAAAAAATGATGGAGGTTGATAATTATCGTCACTTTTCACCATTCGTCAGGGATAAAATTTTGATGACTGATGATAAACAGTTAGCTGCCAAAGAATGGTTTTCCCTTTGGCAGTCTCAAAAGTTTGAACAGATCAGTCGAGATGTGCATGAAGTTCTAATTGTCGCAAGAGAAAATCATCAGGTGACTCAAGAGCATGTATCCATCTTATTGACCTGTGTTCAAGAATTGATTGCGGAAGTCAATAAAGTACAGCCACTCAGTCATGGGTTTCGTGAAAAATACATGAGATAGGAGGCTACTATGGTTTATCGTTATCGTACCAATCTCAAAAAAGTATTTCTAACAGATTCAGAGTTACATCAATTGAATGAACGGATTGCTAAGAGTCATTGTCAAAATTTTTCAGTCTATGCCAGAAAAGTGTTGCTGAATCCCAATATGTCATTTGTCACCATTAACACGGATACCTATGACCAGTTAGTATTTGAATTGAGACGGATTGGAAATAACATTAATCAAATTGCGCGTGCCATCAATCAAAGCCATCTGATTTCTCAAGAACAGTTACAAGAATTAAGTAAAGGAGTTAGTGAGTTGATTACTGGCGTAGAGAAAGAATTTCAAGTGGAAGTGAAAAGACTGAGGGAGTTTCATGGTAGTCACTAAACACTTTGCGACGCACGGAAAAAAATATCGTAGGCGTTTGATTAAGTATATCCTCAATCCCGATAAAACGGACAATTTGAAATTGGTATCTGATTTTGGCATGAGCAATTACTTAGACTTTCCTAGCTATGAAGAAATGGTAGAAATGTACAATGTCAACTTTACTAATAATGACAAGTTGTACGAATCAAGAAATGACCGACAAGAAAAACACCAGCAAAATATTCATGCCCATCATCTCATCCAATCATTTTCTCCTGAAGATAATTTGACTCCTGAAGAAATCAATCGGATTGGTTATGAGACTATGATGGAATTGACAGGAGGTCTCTTTAAATTTATCGTAGCGACTCATACAGACAAAGATCATACCCACAACCATATCTTAGTCAATGCCATAGACAGTAATTCAGATAAAAAATTGATATGGAATTATGCCTTGGAACGAAACCTTCGTATGATTTCAGACCGTATTTCTAAGATGGCGGGGGCAAAAATTATCGAGAAGCGTTACTCCTACCGTGACTATCAAAAATATAGGCAGTCTAGTCATAAATTTGAATTGAAACAACGTCTGTATTTTTTGATGCAACAGTCAAAGTCCTTTGATGATTTTTTAGAAAAAGCGTTGCAGTTACATGTTCATATTGACTTTAGTCAGAAGCATAGTCGATTCATGATGACAGATAGATCCATGACAAAGCCAATTCGAGGACGCCAACTCAGCAAACGAGATTTATATGATGAAGAATTTTTTAGAACGCATTTAGCTAAGCAAGAGATTGAAAGTCGTTTAGAATTTTTGTTGAACCGTGTCAATTCTTTAGAAGAGTTACTAACAAAAGCAAAAGAATTGAATCTAACCATTGACTTAAAACAAAAAAATGTTGTCTTTACTCTTGAAGAAAATGGCAATCAGATAAGTCTGAGTCATAAAAAAATAAGTGACAAGAAATTATATGATGTCAATTTTTTTCAAAATTACTTTAAAAATATGGAAGTCGGTGATTCAGAAGGATTAGAGAATTTAAAGGAGCAGTACTATACTTTTCAAGAAGAACGAGATAAGGATAAAGTATCCACTGAAGAGATTGAGGAAGCCTTTGAGATATTTAAGGAAAAACGAGATGCCGTTCATGAATTTGAAGTGGAACTTGCAGGACACCAAATAGAGAAGTTAGTTGATGAGGGCGTTTATATCAAGGTGTCTTTTGGTGTAAAGCAGAGTGGTCTTATTTTCATTCCCAACTATCAATTAGATATTCTTGAAGAAGAGAATCAGACAAAATATAAAGTCTATATCCGTGAGACAACCTCATACTTTATCTATAACAAAGAACATTCGGATAAGAATCAGTATATTAAAGGGCGAACCTTGATTAGACAGCTAACCAACGATAGTCGAGTAATACCCTACAGAAGACCGACTGTTGAAAGACTTCAAGAAAAGATTACTGAGATTAACCTCTTGATTGAGTTAACAGAGACAGACAAAAGATACCAAGACATTAAAGACGAACTAGTCGCAGAAATAGCGGAGCTAGATGTCAAACTAAATCAAACCAATGAAAAAATCGCCACCTTGAATAAGATGGCGGAAGTGCTTATCAACCTAAAGAGTGATGATCCGAATAGTCGAAAACTAGCAAGGTATGATTTTTCCAAAATGAACTTGACAGAATCAATTACAGTAGAACAAGTGACCGAAGAAATAAGAGCGCTACAAGAAGAACTAGGTCATTATCTTGATGAGTATGAGGGACTAGCTAGAAGACTAGAAACGTTTGCAAAAGTATTTATTACCAATAATTATTTTTATAAAAATCCTAGTACAGAAATACAATTGGAATAGTCATAAAGTGTCCTATATGTAATCTTATTCTATATTCTAATACGAATAGAATATAGAATAAGTAATAATTAGAATTGTTTTTATAAGTGGTCAAAAATATATGATACTTGAAAAATAATAAAATTAATTAGTACAGTAGTTTTTAGAAGATAGGAAAACGTTTATCTATCTCAGTGAGGGAAATGGATTCAGAATCATCTCACATAGACTGTGATAGTTAGCACGTGAACTCATAAAACATTTTGTCATATATGGGAAGTAACAGACTGATAATAGCAATCGTTTGTCTTACTTAAAATAGTAGATGGAATTTTAGAATTTCTGTTTCTATAAACTCTAGGAGACAGATTTATTCCAAATATGAGTAGTTAATGGGAATGAAAGTGTACTCTTCTCTATTTTGAACTTTCCGGTATAGTTATTAGACGCAAAATAGAGAAGACTTTTTCTATTTCTCGTATTTTTCTTTATAATCCATTCCCCAGTCCCACATGGAATCAATGATAGGTTTGAGACTAAAGCCTGTTTCAGTCAATGAGTATTCGACTCTTGGTGGTACTTCAGCGTAAACTTTGCGATTGACCAAACCTTGTTTTTCCATATCCCGTAATTGATTCGTTAAGACTTTTTGACTGACAGATCCAATCGATTTTTTTAGTTCTCCGAATCGCATCGTTTTCGTTAATAAATCGCGTAGAATCAAAATTTTCCACTTATCGCCTATCAAAGATAAGGTCGTTTCCACTGGACATGCTGGTAACTCTTTTTTTACAACCATAATTTCTCCTTGGTATCTTTTTGAAACTTTGAATCTATTATATCCTATTCTATGATACCAAGCAATTTAAAAAAATAATAAAAATTTTTTAGACTTCAAAATCATTGATAAATCTACAAAAGACACTTTTAGGTAACTATATGCTAAAAAAGTGCCTACTTTCCAAATGAAACTATTGATAGTAGACTAATAGATGTAAGGCAAATAGCCCTAAAATAACATTCAAAGGAGACAATCTTATGTCACAAAATATTCAAAATGCAAAAGCCCTTATCAATACATTTGCTACTGGTGATCTTGATACAGCCCGTCAATTGCTAGCATCTGATTACATTCAGCATAATCAAGCCTACGCTACGGGTGCAGCTGCTTTTATAAGTGCTGTTGACGGTTTGGCACAAGCACCAGTTAAAACTACTGTAAAAACAATCCGTGCTTTCGAAGATGGCGACAAGGTCTTTCTTCACAATATTTATAACTTTGCAGGTGCAGGTGAGCAAGTTGCCTTTGATATTTTCCGATTCAATACTGATGGGAAGGTAGCCGAACATTGGGATAACTTAGACACTCTTGCTGAGCCAAACCCAAGTGGGCGGACACAAACGGATGGTGTTATTGAGACGACAGCGGCAGATAAGGAAGCAACTCGCACGCTTGTAACGAATTTTGTTCAAGATATTCTGCAGGGCAAAAACCCAGATAAACTAACAAGTTACTTTAATGGTGATCGTTATATCCAACATAATACGGGTATTGCAGATGGTTTGTCAGGGCTTGGTGCAGCACTTGCTGCTTTAGCAGAAGCAGGGCTGGAAATGATTTACAAGGAAACATATCAAGTTCTTGCCCAAGATGATTTTGCGCTTGCTGTTTCTGAAGGAGAATTTGCAGGTCGTCATGTGGCCTTCTATGATTTATTCCGTGTTGAAAATGGCTATATTGCAGAACATTGGGACGTTATTCAAGATATTGCGACAGAAGCAGCCAATGATAACGGGAAATTCTAAGAAGTACGCTTGAGGTAAGGTGAAGAGCCTTACCTTTTACGACTCAATGAGGAAAAAACGATGCAACGATCAGATTATCTTAAATTATTAGTAGATGATATTCATTCAGTGGTTATGGCAACGGTTGATGTAGATGGTTACCCAAGCACTCGTGCTATCGATATGATGTATCAAGATGGCAAAACAGTTTATTTTCTGACAGCCAATACGAAGCCTTTTTATAAGCAACTATGTGACACTCCCTATGTTTCCATCACTGGATTGACGCATGGTATTGATACCATGCACCGTAAGATGATGTCATTGACAGGTAACGTTCAACATATTGGTAAGGAGAAGTTAGCACTTTTGCTTGAGAAAAATCCTTATATGTATGACATTTATCCAACTGAGGAAAGTCGTCAAGTCTTGGAAGTATTTACCTTTACCGAAGCTCGTGGCGAATTCTATGACTTGACAGTCTTGCCACCTTATACAGATAGTTTTCAGGTAAAAGTGTAGGAGGTTTGAATGGGTGATATAGAAAGACAAGCCATAAGTGCAATTCAAGATGCGGATACTATCTTAATTGGAGCAGGGGCAGGCTTTTCTGCAGCTGCAGGCCTAACTTATTCTGGTTCAAGGTTTGAAAAACATTTTGAAAAGTTTATCGCAACATATGGTCTGAGCGATATGTATAGTGCAGGGTTTTATCCGTATCCAACTCCAGAAGCAGAGTGGGCTTATTGGGCAAAACATATCTATCATAATCGTTATGAAGATGGTCCATTGCCCCTATACGAAAACTTATTTCGATTAGTGAAAGACAAAGATTATTTTGTTATCACCACCAATGTTGATGGTCAATTTATGAAAGCAGGATTTGATCCTCATCGTTTCTTTGAGGTGCAGGGAAATTATGGTGAGTTTCAATGTTCAGTTCCTTGCAAGCCACTTGTTTATGATAATAAAGATCAAGTGCTTAAAATGCTGATGGCAACTAACGCTAATCTTGAAATTCCTAGTCAATTGTTGCCAGTTTGCCCTAATTGTGGCGCACCTTTGACCCGCCATCTTAGAATTGATCATGGTTTTGTTCAAGATGAAACATGGTATAGACAACAGAAACATTATGCTTCTTTTTTGGAAGGCTTACAAGATAGAAAAGTTATTCTTTTGGAGTTGGGAGTGGGTTATAATACACCAACTATTATTCGCTATCCCTTTGAAAATTTGACCTACCATCTGCCGCAGGCAAAATTGCTTCGCTTTAATCAGACAGATACAGAGGGCGTAAAAGAGAATGCTCATAAAACAATGACAATTACAAAAGACATAGGGGAGGTGATGACATCATGGCTTTAGTAGATGAATTGATAGCAGAACTAGCGCCAGGTTTGGAAATACCTGCGGATGCGGATAAGGATCGGGTTCTTCGTGGACTGATGGCCATTCAAGAACCTCAAAAGTTTAGTGCAGAATTTTATAGAAAACAAAATGGCTATCTCCAAGAAAAACTGCAAAAGAAAGGAGTGACTTGTTTAGAAGACCTATCTCCTATTTCAAATCAGCTCTACCTCTGGCAGGGGGATAACACTACTTTAGCAGTTGATGGGATTGTCAATGCGGCTAATAGTCAACTGTTAGGTTGTTTTGTCCCAAATCATCGCTGTATCGATAATGCTATTCACTGCCAAGCTGGTCTGCAACTACGCATGGCTTGCGCGGAGTTAATGGTAGAACAGGGACACTTAGAACCGACAGGACAAGCTAAGATAACACTAGCTTACAATCTTCCAAGCAAGTATGTACTTCACACCGTCGGACCAATAATTCAAGGCAAGCCAAGTTTGGAGCAGATGAGAGAATTAGCGTCATGTTACCAATCATGTTTAGAATTAGCTGTTGAAAGAGGATTGACTAGTTTGGCCTTTTGTTGCATTTCAACAGGGGAATTTCATTTTCCTAATGAACTTGCAGCTCAAATTGCAGTGAAAACGGTCAAAGATTTTTGTCATAACCATCCTGATTTGAAGATTGTTTTCAATGTATTTAAAGATGAAGATTGGGAGATCTATAAGACGCTGATTTAAGAAGAATGATGAGTTTCTATACCTAGGAGCAGGAATCGGAACGAGTCAGTAGAGTGAGACTTCACGATAATAAGAACATACAGCAGGTTTTGTCAAATTTGCCAAAAGAATGTGACATAAGTTGAACAGACAAAACAAACTTAATAACATATACTAAAGATGAAGTTAGTAATGAGCTCACTGATACTAAATTTCAATATAAAACTTTTTGGAGGTTTTTCATGAATTTTATTGAAGAAAAAATAATACCAGCGATAGATAGGTTTACTAATTCACGCTATATCAAAATTTTGATGGACGCTTTTATGGGAGTCAGTGCCTTGACCATCGGTGGTTCTTTCTTTGTACTGCTTCGCTCACTTCCATTAGGTGAATGGTACAATCAATTTTTAATGTCAACGGGATTATTTGATATTTTGAATTTTCCTATTATGATAACAACTGAACTGATTTCCTTATATGTTGTAGCCGCTCTAGGTTATTTTACAGCTAAATCTTTTGATAAAAATCCTTTTTCAGGAAGTATTATCAGTATCGGTTCATTTTTAATGCTAATTCCTTTCAGCTTACAGAGCACTCTAGTAGAAGGTGAAACATCAGTTACTGGGATGGTTGAAGGAGTTATTCCTGTATCCAATCTCGGGGCACAGGGTCTTTTCTTAGCTATGGCTGTTGGAATACTAGCCAGTCGTATCTATGTATGGTGTTTAGATAAAAACTTCAAAATAAAAATGCCGGATACGGTACCCTCAAATGTTAGTGGTATGTTTGAAACAATGATTCCAGCAACAATCGTATTTATTATATTTATGGGAGTACGATCATTGATTGCAATGACGGGATTTCAAACTGCTCAAAATTTAGTGTACAGTATTTTGCAAGCTCCATTGAGTAATGTTGGTGGTGGATTATTTGGTGTTACAGTGTTTACCTTCGTTTCGGTAGCCTTATGGTGCTTTGGTATTCATGGTTCTATGATTGCTTATGTTGGGATGGCGCCGATTTATATGGCAATGATCAATGAAAATTTAGCAGCATTTGCCCAAGGTGTTACAGCACCACACCCAGAATGGAATTTAACAGCATTTACCTTCTTGGGCGGAGCTGGTTGTACATTTGCTCTAAATCTATTGATGATTGGTGCCAAGAGTCAGCATTTAAAAACATTAGGTCGTATTGCACTTCCAACTTCACTTTTTAATATCAATGAGCCATTAATATTCGGTACACCACTGATTATGAACCCTCTGTTAGCAGTTCCATTTATTCTTAACCCAATGATTAATTTATATCTCACCTTTTTCGTCAATAAAATTGGGCTGATTGCTCCACCTACTGGCGCTAATATTCCTGGACAAACACCTGTTGGCGTCATTGGAGCATTAACGAATGGGTCTTGGACCGGCTTTGCTTGGACATTGGTGCTCCTGGTTATTAATATCGCTGTATATTATCCATTCTTTAAAGCATTTGATCGTAAAAAAGTGTTAGAAGAAGAGTAAAACCAATTTTAATTGAATGGTTTTTATTCATATAGAAGGTGTATAGATGGTGTATTTCGAACAACGTATATTAAAAATTATTCAATTATTATTGCTTGAAGAGAGTTACGTAACAGCCAATGAGCTAAGTATCAAGTTAGGAGTAAGCAAGCGTACCATTCAAAACGCTATTCAACAGTACAATAGAGAAAATAAGGACTTGACAATCCATTCGGTAGCAAGAAACGGCTATTACTTAGATAAAGAATCAAGAGAACATATTCGATCATTCATCGAGAGGGAAGAGAATATATTGGCTCAACCTGAATTTTCTATTGAAGATCAGGTATTAGGAATGTTATTGACTAAAAACGATTGGGTTTCATATGATAATATTATTGAGCGTATCTATGTTTCTGAGTCAACCATTAGGCGATGTGTGAAACAACTACGGCCCTTACTCAACCAATATCAGTTAGAAATTGTATCTAAGCAGGGAAAAGGATTACGTGTTGATGGAACGGAATTAAAGAAACGTCTTTGCTTCACACAACGATTCTTAAAAAATAGTTCATTAGCAATTGAAAACTTTATAAAATTATTTCTATCTGACGATATAGATACATCAGCAATTCGCAAAATTGTATTACAAGTCTGTCAGAAATACAATTTTTTATTGACTGAGACAGGTATAGATAATCTGGTTATACATGTTATTGTGTCCGTTTGGCGTGTCAAAAATAGTTTTAGTGTTCAATGGCTTGAATCTTCTATGCAAGATTTGCAAGCGTTACAAATATCGAAAGAAATTTTAGGGAGAGTAGGAGAACTATACAATCTTCATTTTCCAGATGAAGAGGGATACTACCTATCACTTCATTTACAAAGCAAACAATTGCTTTTAAAGCAGGATGGTATTCAAGTTGATCATCAAATCGAAGAAATTATTCAAGGAATTCATTCAGCAATTAAAGAGCGTCTTCAATTGGATTTTTTCGCAGATTTTGATTTATTTACAAATTTGGCAATTCACATGCAACCAATGGTTAAGAGAGTCACTTATGGTATTGGGCTACCAAATCCAGTTCTGAAAGATATTAAAATTACGGTGCCACAGGCTTGGGAATGTGCTGTTATCGCAGCCGATATTATTGGGCAAAGTTTTCAAAAATACGTATCGGAAGATGAAATTGGATATCTGGCCTTGCACTACAGTTTAGCTTTAGAAAGACTATCTAGACAATATACAACAGGAAAACTCTTGATTGTCTGTAATAGTGGAAAAGGAACTGCTGAATTATTAAAGCAGCGTATAGCCAAAAAGTTCAACCTATCATTGAACAATATTGATGTTGTAGATTATGATACAGCAATCACTATAGATGGTAGTATTTATAACCATGTTATTAGTACTGTGCAGCAACCGCTATCTGTGAAACCCAAGGTCATCTATATTGATAATCTATTTTCTGATATTTCATTAGATAATCCGGTGCAAAAAGAAAGTCTTTCACAACTTTTAGATAGTCGTTTACTATTTTTAAATAAAGAGTTATCCTCAAAAGAAGATGTTCTTGCTTATATGACAAAAGAAATTGAGAACTGCTATCCAACTCTTTTAAATTTAAAAGAATTGGTAATGCAACGTGAACGTTTAGCATCTACTGAAATCGGAAATTTAGTTGCAGTCCCTCACCCTAATCAACTAGTTTCTGAGAAGAGTATGATTTCTATCTGTACACTCAAAAAAACAATTGAGTGGGATAAGCAGAAAGTGAAGTATATTTTTCTAGTTATGTATGGCAAGACACAGATTGAAGATAGCTTTTGGGTCAACCCTATTTTATTTAATAAAATTACGAATATTGAATGGTTGTCAAAATTGGATAAAGTAAAAACAGTAGACGAACTAATTTGTTTGTTTGAACAGGAGGATTAAGAATGACAAATATTATTTTATTGTGTAATCAAGGTTTATCAACGAGTGCTTTAGTAAAAAAAATGGAAAGCATTATTCAAGAAGACAACTTAAGCGTTCGTGTTGAAGCACATGCAATTGATACAGCACAAGTCAGCGCTAAAGATGCAGATATTATTTTATTAGGACCTCAAATCCGATATAAATTAAACGCAGTCAAAGAGTTATTCCCTAAAAAGCCAGTTCAAGTTATTGATATGGCTGACTATGGCATGATGAATGGTCGGGCTGTGGTTGAGAAAGCATTGAAGGAATTGGAGTAATAATATGGAACAGCTAGAACAAATATCAATGACTATTATTGCAGCTTCGGGAACAGCTAAAAGTCTGTATATCGAGGCGATTCAAGAAGCTAAAAAAGGAAATTTTGAACAAGCGAATCAATTAATTGAGGAAGGCCATCAAATTTTTGTCACTGGACACCATGCGCACGCTCAGTTGTTACAAGAAAGCGCTGAAGGTGAACTTCCTTTTTCTCTCCTGTTATTACATGCGGAAGACCAGATGATGAGTAGTGAAACCATAAAGGTTTTGGCAGAAGAGCTCATTGATGTCTATGCCACAAGAAAGGGTTAAGATGAAAGCATTTTGTA
Source organism: Streptococcus pluranimalium (assembly GCF_047785745.1). GTDB lineage: Bacteria > Bacillota > Bacilli > Lactobacillales > Streptococcaceae > Streptococcus > Streptococcus pluranimalium_B. Next base: position 72,731 of record NZ_JBLOJT010000001.1, read on the forward strand.
TTGCTAAAAAAGATGACAAAGGGTACTTGGCATTGCGTCAAGTACCTCAACCTATACCTGTTGGTAATGACGTGCGGGTAAAAATTTATGCTGTTGGTTTAAATCCGTCAGATTTTCAAACAATGGATCATATTATTTCACAAAGCACATCAACGGCTAATGTATTTCAAACAAATATTATTTTAGGTTTAGATATCGCAGGTATCGTTGATGAAGTAGGTCCTGGTGTAACGAAGTGGAAAAAAGGAGATCGTGTTTATTGTTTACGTGAGATTAGTAATATACATGGGGGTTTTGCAGAATATAGTCTTATTCCTGAGAAACATTTAGTAGCCTTACCTGAAGAAATATCTTTTGTACAGGCGGCTGCATCACCTGGAGCGGGTTTTACAGCTTATGTTGCCATTGAAGAAAAACTTAAGCCAAAAGAAAATGAGATTATTTTAATTCACGGTGGAGCTGGTGGTGTTGGAAGTTATGCTATTCAATTAGCTAAAAGACGCGGTCTAATTGTCTATACGACCTGCTTAGCAAGGGATATTGAATATGTTAAGTCTTTAGGTGCAGATGTGGCTGTGGATTTTCAACAGGACGATGTTCATGCCTTGCTTCAAAAAGATACTGCTGGTGAAGGAATTCCTTATGTTTTAAGTAGTGTCGGTTCACAGGTAGCCACTAAAGATTTGAAGCATTTAGCATTTAATGGAGAAATGGTTGTTACTGCAGGTTTACCAAATTTGACTCAGTGGCAATTTTACGATCGTCAATTATCTGTTCATGAAATTGCTTTTGGGCGCATGTTAACGATTGGTGGAAAACAGTTGGATGAGTTCCAACGAATTGCTACAGCGTTCACTACTCTTTTGGCAAAAGGTGTACTTCGGGCCCCTAAAATTACAGAAATCCCATTTGATGACATTCCGAAAGGATTGGATTGGCTTCGTAAGGGGGAAGTAACGGGTAAAATAGTGGCAACACTAAATTAAGAGTACAGGATGCTAATAGAGGTTTTTATAGGAACTAGTTGAGTTCATTTTTTAGATTGTAGGTGACAAATGGAATATAAATCATTACTACCTTTTCCAAAAAACTTTTTGTGGGGAGCATCATCATCTGCTTATCAAAGTGAAGGTGCATGGGATGAAGATGGAAAAGGAAAAAGTGTACAAGATGTCGTAGAAGTACATGAGGGAATTGCAGATTGGAAAGTAGCGAGTGATCATTATCATCGCTACAAGGAAGATATTGCACTACTTGCAGAAATGGGATTGAAAGTTTATCGTTTTTCAATTGCCTGGACGAGGATTATTCCAGATGGAGATGGAGACATAAATCCCAAAGGAGTCGCACATTATCATAAGGTGATTGATGAATGTTTGAAGTATGGTATTGAACCTGTTGTAACCCTGTATCATTTTGATTTACCATATGCTTTGGAAGAAAAATATGGAGGTTGGCGTAGTCGTCAATGTATCGATGCCTTTGAACGCTATGCTGAAGTTTGCTTTAAAGAGTACGGTTCTAAAGTCAAATATTTTTTAACCATCAATGAACAAAACATGATGGTGATGTTTAATCTAGGAAATTTTGAAAATGAAAAAGTAAAGTATCAGGCCAACCATCACATGCTAGTTGCACAGGCAAAGGCAATGATAAAATGCCACGAAGTATGTTCTGCAAAGATTGCTCCAGCTCCAAATATCACAGCGATTTATCCACTAACATCGTCCCCAGCAGATAATCTTGCTTCCATTGACTACGATCAGCTACGTAATCGATTGTATTTAGATGTGTCTGTCTTTGGAGAGTACCCTCAGGCATTACGTCGGTTTTTAGAAGAACGTGATTTATTTCCCATTGTGGTGCAGGAAGATTGGAGTATATTAAAACAGGGGAGTCCTGATTTTATTGCCTTTAATTATTACGGTGCTTTTACAGTTCGAGCAATTGGCGAACAAGAAGGTATTGACTTTAAAGAAGCTAATAAAGAAGCGACAGCAGAGAATATGGCTAACTTTATGATGGGTTTCATGACGGAACCTGGCATTGCACAGAGTTTAGATAATCCGTTACAGGAACAAACACCTATGAAGATGGCTATCGACCCAATTGGTCTCCGCATTACGATGCGCCAACTATGGGAACGCTACCGATTGCCGTTGTTCATTTCGGAAAATGGCTGCGGTGTCTCAGATGAGTTAACTGCTGATGGGAAAGTCCACGATGATTACCGTATCGATTATCTCAGACGTCACATTCTAGCTTGTCAAGAAGCGATTTCGGATGGGATCGATTTAATAGGCTATTCTCCTTGGTCTGCATTTGATTTAATTTCAACACACCAAGGAATTAAAAAGAGATATGGCTTTATTTACGTCAATCGTGATGATCAGGACTTAAAAGATTTAAAACGCATACCAAAGGATTCCTTCTATTGGTATCAACAGGTGATTAAAACGAACGGAACCAAATTATCATGAGGAGGCTTTATGCAATTAAAAGATAAAAAAATTATTGTGACTGGTGGGACTAGCGGAATGGCAGCTGCTGCTGCTAAGCGTTTTGTTGAAGAAGGAGCAAAAGTTGTCAGTCTTGATTTAGGTTTACCAGATGAGGAAAATCGTATACATGGAGTAAACTATTTAGTCGGAACGGTTACTGATAAACTAGAGTTGGAAAAATTATATGCTGAGGCGGTTGAGTGGTTAGGAGGACTAGACACTCTGTTTAATATAGCAGGTGTCAACCGTTTTAAACCAACACTAGATTTGACGAGTGAGGATATTGATTTGTTATTTGATGTTAATGTCAAGGGGCTCATTTTTAGCTGTCAAGCCGCCTATCCTTACTTAAAAGAAAATGGGGGTAGTATTATTAATTTTGGTTCTCAAGCCTCCTTTAATCCTGGACCAGATAGTTCTCATTATGCAGCAGCTAAAGCAGCTGTTTTGGCATTTACCTATAAAATCGCATGGGAATGGGGGAAAGATGGTATCCGGTGTAATACAATATGGCCTGCTGCATGGACACCCTTGTTTGAGAAAACGGTTTTACAAGGTGCACCTGTCACTCCAGAACTCAAATCTCAAATTCAAGATGGAATGAAAAATGCTTTTCCGCTAGGATACTTAGGGGATCCATATGATGATATTGCGCCTGCATTAGTTTTCCTAGCGAGTGATCAATCACGTTATATCACTGGTCAATGTTTACCTATTAACGGCGGCTCAGCCTCTGTTTTTTAAGGAGGATAAGAATGAAAGAAACATGTATGATTACTGGTGCTACTTCTGGAATAGGGTTGGCAACAGCAAAATTATTTTTAACTAAGGGATATAGAGTAGTGGCACTTAGTGTGGACTCACTAGAGACAGTAGAATTAGCCTTGTCGCAATTAAAAGAATTAGGTGACGTTGATTTTTATAATTGTGACATTTCAGATAAAAGTGAAACATCTGCTGTCGTTCAAACAGTTGTCAAAAAATATGGCTCTATTGATGTTTTGATCAACAATGCTGGTATTGTTGGAAAAACAATAAACTTCTTAGATGATGCTATGCTAGATGATGCAAAATGGGTCTTTGATATCAATGTTTTTGGAACATTGCACCTTTCACAACTGGTCACACACCAAATGATTAAAGTAAATAAAGGTGTCATCATAAATGTCGGATCATTAAGTGGTGAAATCGTAAATGGTGTTTCTGTTGGTTATGCTTCTTCTAAATCAGCGGTTCATATGATGACAAAAGTAATGGCTAGAGACTTAGCGACATACGGCATTCGTGTTGTAACAGTAGCTCCAGGATGTGTAGCTACAGATTTATTGCCCGATGAATTCAAAGAATATGTCGGGAATCTTAGTATGAAGAAGAGACCTATTAATCCCGAGGAGTTAGCGGGTGCTATTTACCTAATGGTTCAACCAGAAGCTAGTGCTATCAACGGAAATACAGTTTTTGCAGATGATGGCTATTGCTCGTTCAAAATGTAAGTATTGGGGTCATGAAATAATGTATAACTAAATTTTAATTGTCATATTATGACAATTTCCCAGCTTTTTTCTGAAAGTGACATATACTTTTCTTAGGAGAAAGCTAGATGTACCAACGGATAAGAGATTTGAGGGAAGATCATGATTTCACTCAAAAGTTTGTTGCAAATTTACTTTCCTTTTCTCATACAAATTATGCAAAAATTGAGAGAGGAGAGGTTGCCTTAACGGCAGATGTTCTTGTGCAGCTTTCTAAACTCTATAACGTTAGTACAGATTACCTATTAGGGTTAACAGATTGTCCAGATAGGATAAAACATAAAATAAAATAGTCTCTCCTTGATTTGTTCATTGACAATTGAATAAACCGAGGTGGGACTTTCTTATTTGTCGAGCAATTTAGTGAGATACGCCGTGATAGGAGCGAAAATTATTAGCTATAAAATAGATTGGTTCTCTATCTGCCATGACCACAAATAAGGACAATGATACTTCTGAACGTTCAGGCTGTCGTCGTAAAAGGACAGCGGGTGAAATGCCCATGAATGATCTAACCAGTCATACCCACGGAGGTTAATAATATGAAATAGAGAGAAACTATTATGAAAATTAAATTTGTATCGGTTGATAATAGTATAGCTGAGTGGGCAGATAAAAAAGCTATATTGAGGAGGTGGAAGGTCTGAATCAATATACACTGAATAGATGGTTAGGTGAAATGAGAGATAATAAGCAGTTTAAAGATTATGTGATTAACCCAACTCATAAACTAGTCTTTATTAATTTGGAAGGCTTTGAAGAGTTTTTAAGATGGAAACAAAGGGCGGTAAAATAAAGAGAATCATGATATAATATAAAATGGTTATATTTCTATGATTGATTTTTCTTTTCAAGTTTAAGGAAACGAAAATGTACTATAGAACAAAAACTAATTCAAAAGGAGTTACTCGATACGAAGTTGTAGATAAATATAAGGATCCACTAACTGGCAAGTGGAAGACAGCTGTTGTAAGTTATCATAAAAACACAAGTCGCGCTCGAAAACAAGCAGAACGCGAGCTCGAAGATAAAATTGAGGGATTAGTTAATGGCAGTGAAGCTCAATTTAATCCCCAGTTGATAAGAACATTCGGAGAGTTAAAGATGAGTTGGCTAGAAACCTGGTCAGTATCAGTAAAACCTCAGACAGTAAAAAGAGAGGCTTTTGTGATAGAACGTCTTGGTGAAATTATTGGTGATGATTATTTACTCGAACGTTTAACACCGTTATTGATGAAAAAGTGTTTGACTACCTATATGGAGAAATATAATACGTCACAATCTACTATGATACATATAAAAAGCACTTGTAACAAAATTTTTAACCATGGTGTTCTTTATAATGTTATTCAGTTTTCACCAATGTCTGTAATAAAGCTAGAAACGTCCCTTGAGAAAAAGCGTGAAACAAAGAAAAAACGAGAAGCAAAATTTTTATAAATTCATGAAATTAGAGCTTTCTTTGAAACACTAAGTCGAAGAAGAAACCCGAATTATTATGACTTGGCTATAGTTTTACTATTTTAAGGACTGCGAATCGGGGAAGCTGCTTTTACTAAGGAAGATTTTGATGCTGAGAGAGGTATACTACATATTGATAAGGCTTTGCAATATCATGATTTAAAAGTTTCAGAATTCTACTTTGATGAAACTAAAACAATAAATGCTGATCGAGATGTTGCTTTACCTAAAGTGGCTTGTGATGCTATATTAAGGGCTATACAACGAAGTGAAGAGTTTGACCGCTATTCGATTGAAAATCCTTGCGAAGCATTTACATTCTCAGAGAGTGTTTTTAGAACAGAATACGGTTCACCAATAACTTCGCATTCTTTCCGGGAAGTACTTGCTCGTGTTGAAACTGATCTTATTAAAAACTGCGAGGAGATACGGTTTTAAATGGACAAAGCATGTAACCCCTCATTCCTTTAGACATATGCATATTACCTATTTACAAAGTGAGGGTATGAAAGTTGCTATAAAAGAAATTATGGAACGTGTTGGACATGCTAATTACGAAACAACTATGTTGTATACTCATAGTCAAGGAATATCTCAAAATCAAACAGTTAAAGCCTTAGATAAATTTATTGATAGAAATAATTTTAGATTTGAAGCATTAAAATCTTGGTCTAGCAAATATTCCAAAATATTAAATGATGAAATAGAAAATAATCTTGATTCAAAAATAATTGAATTTTCTTTAGATGATTTTAGAGACAAACTTGGTCTAAAATCAACTTATACACCTAGGCATATAACTGCAAATATAATTCCTAAGCTTAAGAAAGATTTATCAAAATATTACAAGTCATTTGATATTTCTTATTTAAGAGAAGGAAAACAAAAGGTTGTTGGTTATAGGTTAACTTGGTGAATACAAAATCTTGGTGCCTGTTTGGTGCCTAATAAAAAACAGGCAGGTTTTTCAAACGAAAAAACTTGCTACGAAAGGATTTATAAACTCATGGCTACTATTCAATGGTTTCCTGGGCATATGTCCAAGGCTCGCCGTCAAGTTCAGGAGAATTTGAAGCACGTTGATTTTGTAACGATTTTGGTGGATGCTCGTCTGCCTTTGTCGAGTCAAAATCCCATGCTGACAAAAATCGTTGGTGACAAACCAAAATTACTGATTTTGAACAAGGCTGACCTAGCTGATAGCACGCGTACCAAAGAGTGGCGTAAACACTTTGAGTCTCAAGGGATTAAGACCTTGGCGATCAATTCTAAAGAGCAAGCAACGGTTAAATTAGTGACAGATGCTGCTAAGTCACTCATGTCTGAAAAGATTGAGAAACTGCGTGAGCGTGGCATTCAAAAAGAGACCTTGCGAACCATGATTACCGGGATTCCAAATGCTGGTAAATCAACACTTATGAACCGTTTAGCTGGTAAGAAAATTGCCGTTGTAGGGAATAAACCAGGTGTCACCAAGGGACAGCAGTGGCTCAAGTCCAATAAGGAGCTTGAAATCTTAGATACCCCAGGGATTTTGTGGCCTAAGTTTGAAGATGAATTGGTTGGCTTAAAATTAGCCTTAACGGGTGCGATCAAGGATCAACTATTGCCAATGGATGAGGTTACTATCTTTGGACTTAATTTCTTTAAGGAGCATTATCCTGAACGCTTAAAAGACCGTTTTAAAGGGATGAATTTATCAGAAGAGACCCCTGAAATCATTATGGGCATGACACAAAAACTTGGTTTCAGAGATGATTACGACCGTTTTTACAACCTTTTTGTTAAGGAAGTTCGTGACGGTCGTTTGGGTCGTTATACGCTAGACCTTGTCGAGGAAGATTATGGCAACCATTAAAGAGATTAAAGACCAGTTAGCAGTAATTCCAACTTTGGAAGACCCTCGCTGGTCTCTTTTTGCTGAGGATAAGCGAGCTGGAGTGCAAAAAGCCATCATTCAGAGACAAAAAGCAATTCAAGCTCAGCTAGATGAAGAAGCTCGTTTGGAGACTATGCTAACTTATGAGAAAGCTCTATATGCTCAAGATTATCAGCTGATTGCAGGGATTGACGAAGTCGGCAGAGGACCTTTAGCTGGCCCAGTTGTAGCAGCCTGTGTGATTTTACCTGTTAATGAGAAAATTTCCGGGCTTAACGATTCTAAAAAAATTCCCAAGTCTAAGCATGAGGAAATTTACCAGCAAGTCATGACGAAGGCTCTGGCAGTCGGCATTGGTATTATGGATAATGAGGTGATTGATCAGGTTAACATCTATGAAGCGACTAAGTTAGCGATGGTTGAGGCTATCAAAGATGCATCTAAAAGGGGAATTGTACCTGATTATCTCCTGATTGATGCCATGACACTAGACCTTGATATTCCTCAAACGTCTATCATTAAAGGGGATGCTAATTCCTTATCTATTGCAGCTGCTTCAATTGTTGCTAAGGTAACTCGGGATAAGATGATGGCTGATTTTGATAAAGCATTCCCTGGCTATGGTTTTGTCCAAAATGCAGGATATGGTACAAAAATCCATCTAGAAGGTTTGGATAAATATGGTGTCACACCCATTCATCGACGTAGTTTTGAGCCAGTGAAAAGTATGGTCTTAAATGGAGGTAACAATGGTAACTGAACGTGAGAAAATGATTACTGGCAAACCATACAAACCGGGTGATGACGAATTGAAAACCATGCGTCTGCGTGCTCGCCAATTAATGAAAGACTTTAATAATGAGGATGATGCCTCAAAACGAAGTAGCCTCCTCAAAGATTGGTTTGGCTCAACAGGAGAAAATCTGCATATGGAACAGCCTTTTCGCTGTGATTATGGCAATAACATTTATGTCGGTGAGAATTTCTATGCTAACTTTAATCAGACCTTCCTAGATGTCTGCGAGATTCGCATCGGTGATAATGTCATGATTGGCCCAAACTGTCAGCTCTTAACGCCTTTGCATCCTTTGGATCCGATCGAGCGTAATTCTGGAGTAGAATACGGTGCCCCAATAACCCTAGGGGACAATGTCTGGCTAGCTGGTGGCGTTACGGTTCTTCCCGGGGTGTCTCTTGGAAATAACGTCGTTGTGGGAGCAGGTAGCGTTGTCACAAAGTCTTTCCCTGATAATGTTGTTCTTGCGGGAAATCCTGCTAAGGTGATTAAGACGATTGATTAAGAAGATAAAATCTTAGCTTGGCTAGGATTTTTTTCATGTTTTTCCGAATAATTAAGTGGAGGATTAACATGAATAATTTTGAATTGTACAAACTAAAAAAAGCAGGTTTATCTAATCAGCATATCTTAAATATCCTAGATTACGAAGCTAATCATCAAAGATCTTTATCCCTCAGAGATCGTGCAGTAGTATCTAAATGTTCTAATCCAGTTGTTTTTATGGAGCATTATAAGCAGTTGGATAGTAAGACCTTACGCCAAGAATTTCTAAAGTTTCCTAGCATTTCCATTTTAGATGATAATTATCCTTTGGAACTCAAAGAAATTTATAATCCACCGGTACTTTTATTTTATAAGGGAAATATTGATCTGCTTGAAAAACCAAAACTAGCAGTGGTTGGTGCTAGAAAATGTAGTGAGATAGGAACAAAGTCTATTCAGAAGATTATCACAGAGCTAGAGAATCGATTTGTGATTGTTAGTGGATTGGCGCGTGGGATTGATACCGCAGCGCATTTATCTACCCTTAAAAATGGAGGGGCTAGCATTGGTATCATCGGGACCGGTCTTGATGTCTATTACCCTAAAGAAAATCAACGCTTACAGGATTTTATGATGCAAAACCATTTAGTACTCTCTGAGTATGGTCCTGGTGAACAACCACTTAAATATCACTTTCCAGAGCGAAATCGTATTATTGCAGGCCTTTGTCAGGGAATTATTGTCGCTGAAGCTAAATTACGCTCAGGAAGTTTAATCACTTGTGAGCGTGCATTAGAAGGAGGGAGAGATGTTTTTGCACTTCCTGGCAATATTTTAGATGGCAAGTCCGCTGGTTGTTTGCAATTGATTCAAGAAGGTGCAAAGTGCATTACATCGGGATTTGATGTCTTGAGTGATTACTCATTTTAAAGTAAGTTCTCCTATAGTAAAAAGTTTTTTATTGACACATCAGAAAAAGAGGGTTATCATGTTATAAGTTTCAAAGGGTCAGAAAATATAACCTTTGACAATTCTCGTATAGGAAGTGTGTTTATGGCAACTGCTACGGCAACAAAAGCAAAAACGAAAACTAGTGCAAAAAAAACTAGCAAGAAAAAAGCTAGTCCAAAGAAAAATTTGGTTATTGTGGAGTCACCTGCTAAGGCGAAGACCATTGAAAAGTACCTGGGACGCAATTATAAGGTAGTGGCATCAGTTGGGCATATTCGTGATTTGAAAAAATCGAGCATGTCTATTGATTTTGATAATAACTATGAGCCTGAATACATCAATATTCGTGGTAAGGGACCTTTGATTAATTCTTTAAAAAAAGAAGCTAAAAATGCTAAAGAAGTCTTTCTAGCAAGTGACCCGGACCGTGAAGGTGAAGCCATTTCTTGGCATTTAGCGCATATTTTAAACTTAGACCCTAAAGCAAAAAATCGCGTTGTCTTTAATGAGATTACTAAAGATGCTGTTAAGAATGCCTTTGTAGAACCAAGAGAAATCAATATGGATTTGGTTGATTCACAACAAGCCCGTCGTGTTTTGGATCGTATTGTAGGTTATTCGATCAGTCCTATTTTATGGAAAAAAGTAAAAAAAGGTTTGTCAGCTGGCCGTGTTCAGTCAGTTGCTCTTAAATTGATTATCGACCGTGAAAATGAGATTAAGGCCTTTAAACCAGAAGAGTATTGGACCATTGATGGTGCCTTCAAAAAAGGTAATAAGAAATTCCAAGCTGCTTTTTATGGCTTAGATGGCAAAAAACTTAAGTTAGCAAGGCAAGATGATGTGAAATCAGTATTGGCTCGTATCAAAGGCGATGATTTTACGGTTGATAAGGTAGAGAAGAAAGAACGTCGTCGCAACGCCCCTCTTCCTTACACAACATCTTCTATGCAACAAGATGCGGCTAATAAAATCAATTTCCGTACTCGCAAGACCATGATGGTCGCACAGCAACTCTATGAGGGATTGAGTTTAGGTAAAGCAGGTCATCAAGGTCTCATTACCTATATGCGTACGGATTCAACGCGTATTAGTCCTGTGGCACAAAATGAAGCGGCTGGCTTTATCACCGAACGTTTTGGTAGCAAATATTCTAAACATGGTACTAAGGTTAAGAATGCTGCTGGTGCTCAGGATGCTCACGAAGCTATTCGTCCATCATCAGTTCATCATACGCCAGAGTCTATTGCTAAGTACCTTGATAAGGACCAACTCAAACTTTATACCTTGATTTGGAACCGTTTTGTAGCTTCGCAAATGACAGCAGCAGTCTTTGATACTGTGAAAGTCAATTTATCCCAAAATGGTGTTATGTTCACCGCTAATGGTAGTCAGGTTAAGTTTGATGGTTACATGGCTGTCTATAACGATTCTGATAAGAATAAGATGTTGCCTGAAATGGAAGCTGGAGACACCGTTAAGAAGGTCTTGACCACTCCTGAGCAACACTTTACACAACCGCCTGCTCGCTATTCAGAAGCAACGCTTATCAAAACTCTTGAGGAAAATGGTGTTGGTCGTCCATCAACTTATGCGCCTACGCTTGAGACGATTCAAAAACGTTATTATGTCAAATTGGCAGCTAAGCGTTTTGAACCCACAGAGTTGGGTGAAATTGTCAATTCCTTAATTGTAGAATTCTTCCCAGATATTGTTGATGTGGCCTTTACAGCTGAGATGGAAGGTCGCCTGGACGAAGTTGAAATCGGTAAGGAAGAATGGCAAAAGGTCATCGACCAGTTCTACAAACCTTTTGAAAAAGAATTGACTAAAGCTGAAGACGAGATGGAAAAAATCCAGATTAAGGATGAACCTGCTGGATTTGACTGCGATGTCTGTGGCTCACCAATGGTCATTAAATTAGGCCGTTACGGTAAATTCTACGCTTGTAGTAATTTCCCAGAATGTCGCAATACCAAAGCGATTACCAAGGAAATCGGTGTGACCTGTCCTATCTGTGAAAAAGGGCAAGTTATCGAGCGCAAAACCAAACGTAACCGCATCTTCTATGGCTGTGATCGTTACCCAGAGTGTGACTTTACGTCATGGGATATTCCGGTTGGCCGTGCTTGTCCAAAATCTGGTGATTTTCTCGTTGAGAAAAAAGTCCGTGGTGGCGGTAAACAAGTGATATGTAGTAGTGAAGATTGTGATTATAAAGAAGCAGTTGTTAAATAAAAAAACTCTAAGAAGAACTAAAAGGAATCTATTTATCAGGAACAGCGCCATAAGCTAGCATGCTGCTCTTATAGATAGGTTCTTTTTATTATTTGTATTATCTTGATTGAAGCAACTGCAATGAAATCACTTTTTCGTTTATTCTAGATTTAAGTTATATAATATGTAACACTAGTCTTATCAATCCTGATATTTAATGGATTAAACTTACCGCATTTTAATAGCACTGGGTAGTTAGTCTGTTTTAAAATAGCTAGTTATTCTAATTAGTTTGTGTTATGCTTAGGATTAAGAAAAATAAGGAGGATAGAAGAATGAAAATTAAAGTTTACGGTATTCGCGATGAGGAAATACCGATTGCTGAAGCTTGGGCAAAAGAGCATGGCATTGAGGTGTCATTGACAGACAAACCTTTGACCAAAGAATCTGTTGAAGAAGCCAAGGGCTTTGACGGGGTTAGTAATTCTCAAGTTTTTCCCTTGGATCAAGAGGTTTACGCACGACTTAAAGCGTTTGGGATTAAACAAATTGCTCAGCGTAGTGCTGGTTACGACATGTATGACTTGGCTTTAGCTAGTGCTCATGATATTATCATTTCAAATGTTCCTTCTTATTCTCCAGAATCTATCGCAGAGTATACTGTCATGGTTGCAATGATGCTGATTCGACAGTTTGAAGGTATCAGACAGCATGTTAGTGAGCAAAACTTTTCTTGGGTACCAAGTATTCGAGGGCGTGTTTTAGGAGATATGACAGTTGCTGTTATTGGTATCGGACGAATTGGTAAAATAGTTGCTAAGATTTTTAAAGGATTTGGCTGCCGTGTCGTAGGTTATGAAATTGATCAAGATAACCGTATTCCTGACATCGTTGATTATAAAGCGTCGGCGGAGGAAGCTGTTAAAGACGCTGATATTGTAACCCTCCATATGTATCCATCAGAGCTCAATTATCATCAATTCAATGCTGATATGTTTGCCAAGTTTAAAAAAGGTGCCATCCTTATGAATATGGCGCGTGGCGTTTTGGTAGATACGGAAGATTTACTGGCTGCTTTGGATAGTGGGCAATTAGCCGCAGCAGGCATTGATACCTATGAAGCAGAAGGTCCCTACGTTCCTAAAAATTGTTATGATAAAGTGATTGAAGACCAGCTCTTCAAGAGCCTCTTAGAACACGAAAAAGTCATTTATACTCCTCATACAGCCTTTTATACAGATGAAGCTGTCAAAAATCTGGTTGAAGGTGGCCTGAATGCAACGAAAGAAGTTATTGAAACAGGAGACACTCGAAACCGAGTTAATTAATTTACATAATTTTAATTATGTAAAAATACACCTTAAAAAAGTCTGTTAAAACAGACTTTTTAGAAATTGTCTATTATAATGGACTTTTTCTGATTAGTCTATTATAATAGACTTAAAAGGAGACGGTCATGCTATATTTTGCTATTATAGGAGATTTTGTGGATTCAAAGTCTATCCAAAATCGTTATCAAGCACAAAAAATACTTGAAAATGCCCTAACTAAAATTAATCATAAGTATGAAGATGTCATTGTTTCTAAATTTTCGATTACTTTAGGAGATGAATTTCAAGGTCTGTTAACTATCGAAGCACCGATATTTCACATGATTGATGATCTTTGTCAGGCATTATTCCCTTATGAGGTGCGTTTTGGAGTTGGACTAGGAGATATTGTGACAGATATCAATCCAGAATTGAGTATTGGAGCAGATGGTCCAGCCTATTGGCACGCGCGAGAAGCTATTCAGTTTGTCCATCAAAAGAATGACTATGGAAATACTTCTCTTGCGATTGAGGTTGGTAACCCAGCTAAAACAGCCCAGCTCAATGCTCTGATTTCAGCGGGTGATGCTATTAAAGCAGATTGGCGAGCTAGTCAACAAGAGGTTTTGACGAGTTTATTGGAAATGAACGTCTACCAGGAACATTTTGATCAACAAGCGCTGGGGGAAATGTTACAACTAAATGCTAGTGCTCTTTCAAAACGGCTGAAAAGTAGCAGTATCAAGGTATACTTACGCTTACGTCAAGCTACTTTGGAACTCATTTTAGAGGATGTTATGGGGGAAAAAGAATGATGGGATTGTCTCATAATTTAAGCGAAAATCCGATTCTTACCTTACTATTAATTTGTCATTTTTTTGCGGATTTTCACTTGCAGAGTCAAGAGGTGGCAGACAAAAAAGGGCAGGACCGACGTTTTCTGCTGCGACATCTTGTAGGAGTCGCCCTGCCTTTGCTATTTGTAGTATTCCTTCAATACCGAATCTGGTGGGTTCTTGCTCTTATTTTTCTAAGCCATGCATTGTTAGATTTCTTTAAAGGAAAAATAGCAGAGTTGCTGCATTTGAATCATCAGCAGAGTTTTTTGTTGGATCAAGCACTTCATATTCTCGTTATTCTCCTTTTAAGCCGATTTGTCAGCAGTATGCCAATTCCAGTTTGGATTGATCCAAACTGGCTGAATATGATCCTCTTTTTAGTCTTTCTTACCAAGCCAACCAATATTGCCTTTCGGATATTTTTCCAAAAATATCAGCCAGAAGAGGATAACAAGATGGATACCATTCCAGGAGCAGGAGCAGCCATAGGCTTTTTAGAGAGAATGATCATTGGTATCTGCATTATCTTTGGGCAATTTACGTCTATCGGACTTGTCTTTACGGCAAAATCCATCGCTCGATACAATAAAATTTCTGAAAATCCAGCCTTTGCGGAATATTATTTGATAGGTTCATTGTTTAGCATTTTAAGTGTCTTGATTGCAGCCTGGATTTGTCTTTTGTAAGATTCATAAATAGAATGAAGAATAAACAGAGTTGTTTATTCTTTTC
>NZ_JBLOJT010000010.1:0-30172 GCF_047785745.1 Streptococcus pluranimalium
TTCTTAATTTTTGCCTTGTTTTTGCTTGCATCTAAACTCAGGACTTCATTACCTTTAGCAGTCCATTTATCCCATTTTGTTAGTTTTTTACTATTTGGATTTCCCGAACGAATAAAGTTTTTGAGATAGCCTTTGAAGTCCACTGATAATTGCTGAGCTCCCTTATTTTCAAAGGAATCGCCGATGAACGCTTCATAGTTCGAAGGTATTTGCAGCAATGGTTCAAAAATACCATGAAAAGCTCCTAGGCTATTGGCTAGTTTAGGTGTCACCTTTTCATTATCACCGTATGAAATTTCAGAAACGAAGATATCTGACGTATACTGCTTATCTAAAGTTCTAGCACTCTCAACACCATTAGAAAGGCGATAAAGTTGTCCCCCGTACTGACGTGCATAGAGGAATTCATTCAACTTTTTCTTATCTTTAAATAATTCTCCACTATTAAAATCTTCTGCAAACCGTTGGTCAAATGCAGCAAACAGAGAAAATTCATTCGTTCCAGTAACAAGCATCAAAGGAACATCGTTTAATTTAGTGGTTTCAAATCCTTCTTTAGGAATAACATTGCCATCTTTATACAGATGAGGGAAGACACTCATTCGGATGCCTGCATTTCCCATCAATTTTGCCAAGCGATCCGCTTTGACCGACGTTAAATAATCTTGAACCTCTTTAGAATCTGATAATAACCAAGACTTAGCTTCTTCTTCATTAGCTTTAAGACCATCTTCAACGACCAATGGCGCAATAGCTGAAGCAAATATTTCTTGGCTCTCTTCAACATCCGCTAAGGTCATTCCTCCACTGTAAGAAATAGCCTTATCATATTTTCCTTTAAATAAAGGAGAAGTCAGCGTCGCCATGACATCACGACCACCTGCAGAAAATCCTGTTAAGGTAACATTATCCTTGTCGCCACCAAAAGTTTCGATATTTTCCTTTACCCAATCCAAAGCTGACGCAATATCCAGCAAGGCATAGTTACCAGAGTTTTCTTCGTCGCTGCCTGTTTTTAGTGCTTCAAGCGGGTTAAATCCGAAAGCACCTAAACGATAATTAATGGAAACATAGACAGCGTCAATATCGTTAACAATCGTGTTACCCTTTATTTCTTGGGCATGACCTGTTTGATTATTCCCACCATGCAAAAAGACGACTACTGGCAAATCTGCCTTAGCATTATCAGGTCTAACCACATCCAAATTTAAGGCATTTTCTTGCCCGACAATTTCACCATTATTAAATTGGATGGCCTTATCTCCCACCTTTGTCGCATCAAAAGTATCCGTCCATTTAGCAACATCCTCGGGGGCTTTCCAACGTTCAGACGTGGCATAAGGAATCCCTAGCCACTCTATCGCTTTGTTCTCCTTATCCTTTTTCCCCTTTAATGTCCCACTACTAATCGTTTGCTCCAGAGATTTATCAAACTTTTCTTGAGCCGACACATGGGCAGATGCTAGTGTTAAACAGGCAAGACTAAGAAACGACGTTGTAACCAATGATTTTTTCAGTAAATGACTCATTAAAACCTCCATAATATTTTCACACATCGATAAATCCTAACATTCTCAGAGTAAAAATTAACTTGTATTCATTATCTTGGCCATATATATTCCCTCATCTTTTTTTGAAAATAAGAAAAAACCTAAATACACACAAAACAAGCCTATGCCTTATCGCATATTCTTATATCGTATCTACTTAGGTTTTGCCTGATTGAACAGTAACAATCCTTTTAAATAAAGTATAAATGGTTGTTTGATATTTTGCAAACGTTTTCTTTTGCAACTGTCACTACTTAATACTCATTGAAAATCAAAATCTGACTTGGTCAAGTTTACCTTGATGAACTTCAACTCTATCTGCGTCTCCTTACCTAGTCAAATCTCGTTTTTTTCGAGTATAAATATTTCACCTCAAAAGAGATAAAATATTTCAAAAAGGCATCTCCTTCGAGATACCTTTTTACAATGCTAGAGCGAAAAAATCACTTCTTGACCGTTTTCAGTTACCTCATAGCTTAAAGTTTTAAGATTAAGTTTCGCTTGTGCTTGTGTTTGTAAATCTGAACTCGTTCGTGTAATAGCAATCGTATTTTCATTAGGTATTTCAACATCAATAGTCCCTTTTAAATCAAAGGCTGCGCTATTATTTCGGAAACTAAAGAGTTTTAGTAAAGCTCTGACAACTGGACGTTTCACTTCTGCTGCAATTTCCTCACTAGTATAATAGTGTCTATTAATGTTACGGCCTTCTTTAGTACTTTCAAGCAATTCTAAATCATTTTTTCCAGCTAAGAAACCAACATAGTAAACTTGTGGAATACCTGGTGCAAAAGCTTGGATAAGACGTGCCAAGAAATATTTCTTATCATTATCTCCAAGAGCTGAGTAGTAAGTCGAGTTGATTTGGTAGATATCCAAGTTATTGTATTCAGCTGATGAGTACTTTCGTTTAACATTGGCTCCAACCTTGTAAAGTTCATTGGATGCAAATTCAATTTCTTCATCTGTCAAGATATCCTTGACATCTACCACACCGATACCATCGTGAGTATCAAGAGTGGTAAATTGTTTCATAGGACTCATTTTAAGCCATTTCGCTAACTGATGGGTATGCCCAGAATATAGAGCATGTAAGGTAACCATAGGTAAAGCAAAATCATAAACATAGTAATCATGATCAGCTATTTTGAACTGAATAGTGTAATGTTCATGAATCTCAGGTAGAATCTCTACACCAAATTCAGCTGCCGTGTCACGTACTTTATCGAGCAAAGCCCAAATTTCTGGTTCTACAAAGAAATCATTAGTATCTAATTTTTTGATAGCGTAGGCAAAAGCGTCAAGACGGATAAGATCACAACCATTGGAAGCTAAATTTTCAATGGTCTGCTTAATAAAATTCATGGTTACTTCTTTGGTAACATCAAGGTCAATCTGTTCATCCCCAAAGGTATTCCACAGATGCTCTGTTTTGCCATCTTTAAAAGTAATTTCTTGCTTCGGCGCACGGTCTTTACGTTTATAGATCAAATCAACATCTTCTTGTGTTGGACGATTTTCAGGCCAGAATTTATCCCAGTTCAAGAACAAATCTTTATAGACACTATTCTCATGTTTTTCTTGATAGTCTTTATAATACTTAGATTGCCGAGAGATATGGTTAATCATAAAATCAAACATCAGGTAGTATTTCTCACCCAATCGTTTTACGTCTGACCAATCCCCAAAAGCTGAATCGACTTCCTCATAATCCACTGGTGCGAAACCACGGTCACCTGTTGATGGAAAAAACGGGAGTAGATGAACCCCACCAACAGCATCCCCAAAGTATTTTTCTAAATTGTCATCAAGTTCTTTTAGATTTTTACCCAGACTATCTGAATAGGTAATCAACGTTGTTTTATTTTGAATTCCCATAATAACTCCTCACTACTGCCATAACATACTGTTTATTGCTACATAAGTTATACAAACTGTCTTATTTCACAGCACCATTACTCATTCCTGAAATAATATGTTTTTGGAAAATGAGATAGACAATGGTAATGGTAATAATACCTACAATGTACGATGCAAAGCTTGGTCCATAATCATTGAAGTACTGACCTGTATAGTTGTATTGAAAGAGTGGTAAAGTCCATAATTTAGCGTCCTTATTCAAAATCAAAAGTGGAAGCATAAAGTCATTCCAGAACCAAAGAGCATTAATAATCAAAGTGGTGGCGTGCATTGGCTTCAACATTGGAAAGACAACTTTTCGATAAGTAGTAAATTTATCTGCACCATCAATCTCAGCAGCCTCGTCAAGGCTATCTGGCACACTAAGTTTAATGTAACCAACATACAAGAATAAAGTTTGTGGGACAGCATAAGTAAGATATAGTAAGATAAGTCCCCACATATTTGCAAGTCCCAAGCGATTCATCATGACAGTGATAGGAATCATAATAACTTGAAAAGGTACAAAAATTCCTAAAATTAACAAACTGTACATGATATTAAAGGCTTTACGACGAGACATGTTTCGTGCGATAGAGTAAGCTGCTGCAGGTATCACCAGCATAACTGCTAGAACAGAACTCACTGTGATAATCGTTGAATTCAAGAAATAATCACTAATACCATCAGCCATTAGACGTTCATAGTTCTCAAAGGTTACTGGATTTGGCCAAGAGAAAAAATTATCGATAATATCTTTCGTTGTTTTGAAAGAGCTCAAAAAAGTTACTAACAGAGGAATTAGAATCAGGAATCCACCGATAGTTAGGAGGACATATTGCCAAAAACGATTGTGTTGTTCTTCTTTTTTCATGGTAATCACTCCTAAACTTCGAATTTTTTAGATAGTTTAATTTGCAAAATGGAAATTAATCCAATAATGACAAAGAGAACTAAGGCAATGGCATTTGCATAACCGTATTGATTTGATTTGAAAGCATAGTTATAGACCAAGAGCCCTAAAGATGTCGTGGCATCATTTGGACCTCCACCTGTCAGAGCAAAGATTTGGTCAAACGCTGTTAGACCAGCTTTCAAAGCCATGATAAATACCATAGAGATACTTGGAAGCAAGTAAGGAAGCTCAATATTCCAAAAGGTTTGTTTGTTACTAGCTCCGTCAATTGCTGCCGCTTCAACAATTTCAGCTGGAATAGACTGTAAACCAGACAAGAATAGAATAATAGGCATAGCAACTCCTTGCCATAAAAGGACAAAAATGACAGCGAATATTGCCCCAATATTGGTCCCTAAAAGACTTGTTTTTAAGAATTCTATCCCTAAAGCATTCCCAATAGCCGGAAGACCGTAGTTAAACACTTGTTTAAAAATCAACGACACAGTCAAGCCAGATAAAACGGCAGGAAAGAAGAACCATGCTCTGAAAAAAGTTGTTCCTTTCAACTTCGCGTTGAGAGCTCTAGCTACTAAAATTCCGATAACAATTTCCCCGATGATAAGAGCAATCGTTAAGACTATAGTGAACCCAATAGCTGCCATAAACTTTCCATCTGTCATCAAGATTTTATAATTGTTCAATCCCACAAAGTCAAAGTTATAAGTCAATCCCGTCCAGTTTGTCATACTATAAAAAGCACCCTGAAACATTGGAAAGTAGAAAAAGACAGATTGTAAGATTAAGGGAATAACCAGAAAAGTCCATCCCCAATATTTATTCAAAAATTGTCTCATGTGTCCACTCCTAATCTACATCTGCTTTCATTGGATTGAAGAAAGCATTGAAATCATTCGCCAATTCCCTATCATTACCAGTAGTGAGGTAATTGGTTGTTAAGGTATAGAAATCATTTTCACTTGTCCAGTCTTGGGCTAGCCATACAAGGTGACGGTCGCCGAAAGCATACTGGGCTAGTCCTGCTAATTCAGAGTCTTCATTCATTTTAACCCCTTTGACAGCAACTGGAGAACCATCAACATCGTAATACTTTTGCATAACTTCTTTAGATGTCATGTAAGCTACAAATTTATTAGCTTCCTTCGGATGTTCTGTTTTTGCTGAAATAGATAAGGCCAAATCACCAGCACCAATAGTTAAACTTTCATCAGGAGCCTTCCCTGGAAAAGCAAAGGTAGCAACCTCAAAATTTGGTTCTTGTTGTTTAATCATGGTCAAAGCCCATGAACCATTAACAGTCATCAAGGCATCTCCGCGAGAGAAGGCACCGATAGCATCTGTATAGGAAGCGCCCTGCCAGTTCGTTTGCAAAGCACCTTTTTTACGTAGTAAATCTAGACGCTTCATATCTTCTTTTAGAATCTTATCTTTGATTGAAATAGAGTTTGGTTTTGAAAAACGAAGATAATCATTAGCTTGCTCAAAACCACCAGTCACTGTTGCAATAGCTAGTTGATGATAACCATTTAGTGTCCAGCCTTCACCTCCTGCAATAGCAAATGGTGTCTGATCATCTTTAATCATCTGATCAACCAAATCTTCCATGTCATCCCATGTCTCAGGAACTTTATATCCCAATTTGTCAAAAGCTGTTTTATTAAAGTAAAATCCATACATATTCGCACTAAGTGGAACATTGTAAATCTTACCATCGATTGCATATTTCTCGGCGTAACCATCGACCAGGTTATCTAGATAAGGCTTATCTGTTAAATCTTCAAAATAACCTGCCTTTCCCCACTCTTGTAACTCCATACTTTGTGGGTATAGATTAGCAACATCAGGGATATCACCTGCTAAAACACGAGTTTTTAACACTTCTCCTGCATTAGGAACGTCAACAACATCTACATGAATCTTGGGATTTTCTTTTTCAAAATCCTTAGCAATTTCCTGAATCGTTTTTGACATTTCTTTTTTCTGGTTAAAATATTCAATCGTTACCTTACCATCAGCTGATGTTGATGATTTATTATCACAAGCTGTTAAGATTAACCCTGCCAAAAATAAACTGGCTGCTATCCCCATTTTTTGATACCATTTCATTTTGAGTTCTCCTTCAAATGGCTAATGTCTTTTAGACAATTAAGATTGTTTCACAAAGTAAAATTGACGGCTCAAATAATCTCCATTCGGCATATCAAGTGTCAAACCTGCGTACATGAGTTCCGCTCCTGAATAAACCAAGTCAGTTCCTTCCAATTGATAAAGAGCTTCCTCCTCCAGCCCTTTTAGCTTCAGAGTTGTTTCAATAGTTTCAATCGTCGATTGGATTCTAACATAAGTAACAACTGTTTGATTGTCATAAACAAACTGTAGAGCAGTTTCATTGCTTCCTTGTTCAGGATTAATAAGACGGTATTGCTTACCAAATTGAACAAGAGGACGGATTTTTTTGTAAAGAGCTACCTGATCAGAAACGAGTGCCTTTTCTTCCTTAGTCAGTTGCGTTAAATCCAATTCATATCCTAAATTTCCCATCATAGCTACGTGACCACGTGTTTGAACAGGTGTTATTCTACCCATCTGATGGTTAGGGGCTGCTGAAACATGAGCACCCATAGAGATAGTCGGATAGAGGTAAGAAGAGCCGTATTGAATCGGCAAACGTGCGATAGCATCTGTATTATCACTGGCCCATACTTGTGGGAAATAACGCATAACACCAAGATCGTTACGACCGCCACCGCCAGAGCAAGATTCAAAAAGAACATCCGGATGTTGACTGGTGAGATAATCTACCAACTCGTAAAAACCTAGCATATAAGCATGTGATTGCATTTGCGTTTCAAGATAAGTATCGCCATTACCAACATTAGTCATATTACGATTATAATCCCATTTGATATAGTCGATATCATTTTTGGTTAACAAATCATGGAAAGTTTGTTTGAGATAAGCAACCACTTGGGGATTTGCCAAGTTAAGCATCAGCTGGTTACGAGAATACGTGTGGCTTCGCTCCGGGGCTTGAATAGCCCAATCTGGATGTGATCTATAGAGGTCGCTGTCCTCTGAAATCATCTCAGGTTCGACCCAAAGACCAAATTTCATCCCTTTACTATGTACTTCGTTAATTAATTCTGATAAAGGACCACTTAATTTTTCTTCATTGACAGTCCAATCACCTAAAGCTCTATTATCATCAAAACGATTACCAAACCAGCCATCATCTAACACAAATAATTCTATCCCTAGTTGACTAGCTTCTTCCGCTAATTCGACTAATTTCTTTTTATCAAAATCAAAATAAGTAGCTTCCCAATTATTAATTAGGATTGGGCGTTCTTTATGTGAATAATTTTTAGAAATAATGTGATTCTTGATAAAGCACTGACTTTCTTCAGTCAATCCTGTTAAACCTTGATCCGAATAAGTCATCATAGCAACCGGTGTTACAAAAGTTTCCCCCTTTTCTAGTCTCCAAGCAAAGTTATCATCATTAATACCAATTCCTAGACGGACTTCATTTAATTGATTTTCCTGTGTAAAAGCTTGAAAATTACCACTATAGAGGAGTTGAAGAGCTAAGACCTCACCAAAACCTTCTGTTGCTTGATGCTCAGTCAAAATAATTGCAGGTGTTTGTCCATGTCCCGAAGCGCCACGATTAGACGAAATACTAAATGTCCCCTGTTGAAGTTTCTGACGACGAACTGTTTTCTCACGTGCATAAGCCCCTTGTAAGGTCAAAACATCATAATCTCGAGATGGTAAGTCAAGCATGGCAGATAGCAAACGGTGAATCACAACTTCATTATCTGAATGATTATTTAATATAGCAAAGGTTGTGATGGTTGAGGAACCTTCGAAGGCTGTGTAATAAAGTTTTAGGGTCAACTTTGCAACAGAATCTTCTAACCTAAGAGCTAAGGTCTCGGCGTTTTCACCGCTATGAGGACTTGGTAATCCTTGAGCCTCCACAATGCCGTCAATAATATCAAAATCAACTAATTTAAATTGTGTTAATTCATTATTCTGATGTTGAACGCGAATCGATGGATGGCGGAAATCACCAAAACCATATGAGCCTACCACTTGACGTTGTGTATCATAGCTATAGGTTCTAATCTCTGATGTAGGATTCCCAGAAAAAGCATGATCTCTCTCGAAAACAGTATTGGAAAAATGATAACTATCGATTTTTTTTCCAAAATGTTTTAGCAAAAGATCACCTCGGCGATTTTCTAAAATTAAAGATGAATCCTTGCTTGAAATATAGAAAAGATTGTCTTTAACAGTGATTCCCATAGTATTACCTCCTAGAAATAATTTCATTATACAACTAGCAAGCGCTTACTTAAATGGAATTTTGTTAGGTGAATATGGTAAAATGTTAGACAAGGAGTAGATTATGTTTTCAAATTATCAAAGTGGAACGATGGATGTCAGTCTTAATTTTTTTGGATATGAAAACTGTCCACCGGGCTACAGCTACGGTCCATCGATTCGTGAAATATATGTTTTACATTATATCACTCATGGTCAAGGAATATTTTATTATCAAAATAATGTCATCAATCTCAGAGAAGGTGATTTCTTCCTCTTAAAACCAAATGAGCTAACTTTTTATCAAGCAGATGACAAAAATCCCTGGTCCTATTATTGGTTAGGCCTCGGTGGGACTAAAATTGCAGACTACTTCCGCTACAGTCGTATCAATGAATTAACTTATTGGAAAAATAGTCA
Source organism: Streptococcus pluranimalium (assembly GCF_047785745.1). GTDB lineage: Bacteria > Bacillota > Bacilli > Lactobacillales > Streptococcaceae > Streptococcus > Streptococcus pluranimalium_B. The sequence continues at coordinate 9,115 of NZ_JBLOJT010000010.1, forward strand.
ATCATGCGATACTCAAAAAATCGCCGAACAACTGATAACGCTTGCTGAGACTGCCAATCAATCTAAAGGGCATAATAGCCACCTCCATTTGCTAGGACGCATTTACGAGTTATTATTCCAGTTATCTCAAGCCTACCCTAGCCAAGATACTAGTGACTACCAATCAAGTTACCAACTTTATCTAGATGCCAAACATATGATAGACACACGCTACCTAATGACAGACCTTTCTATTCAGAGTATCGCTGACACACTATCAATCAATCGCAGTTATTTGACCACTATTTTTAAAGAATATCAGCAACAATCCCCCAAAGAATACTTGCTACACATTCGAATGCATCGCGCCAAGCAACTCCTAGAAAGTACAAAAGAAAGTATCAAAGTCATCGCCTTTTCAGTTGGCTTCTCCGATCCCCTATATTTTTCGAAGGCCTTTAAAAAATTCTGGCATTGTAGTCCCAGAGAGATGAGGGAAAAGGAGCCTGAGACAAAAGTCTGAACACAAACACAAAAACGAACAAAGATTATCTCTTATACATTACAAGAGCATCTTTTTGTTCGTTTTTTATGTATTTTATCAGCAAATCAGATTGAATAGTATGTTTTTTCTGATACTCAATAAAACTCTAAATATGAAACCATTTATGTACAACGTGTAAAACTAGACGATTTAATAGGATATGTAGCCTCGAACCATAATTCTATATTCAGATTTTGAATTTAAATCAGTATAAACTAAAAATCTTTTTGTTCCAGACACTTTTTACGCAGTAAACTTCAACATCAGATGAGATAGACTGACCGAGATATCACTAAATCTAGGTGTGGAAATCTGACTCATCTAAATTTTTTTAAGAGCATTAATATAAAAACGGATTATAAAACCTTCCCCCATTCAGATAAAAGAGGCTGATGGCGATAGCGACGATGATAATGCTAAGGAGGATGAGAAGACTGTCTTTCTTGGTCCATGCTTTAGCTTGGTACCAGCTTCTTTTTTTGTAGCGGCCGAAGCGGCGCAATTCCATAGCGGTTGATATGGTTTCAATACGCTCAAGCGATGAAAAAATCAGCGGTGTAATGATTTGGATATTACCTTTAATCCTGGATAGTAATGAGGCTTTCTTGGACAACTCCAAGCCTCGTGCTTCTTGAGCTTTTCGGATGGTTCCAAAATCTTCCTGCAAATCGGGAATATAGCGAAGAGTTAGGCTAACCGCATAAGCAAAACGATAGGGAAGACCTAACTGATTAAGGCTAGACGCAAACTGGCTCGGATGAGTAGTGAGCAGGAAAATCACTGCCAAAGGGAGAGTTGATAGGTATTTGATCGCCACATTAAAAAGGTAAAATAGCTCTTCTAGAGTGATGTCATAGGGGCCAGGACCATCGAGCAAGAGGGTCTTAGAGTCATACAAATCCACTCCATAATGCGGGGCAAATAGGTAAATCATCAAGATATTCAGTAGGGCAAAGAAGCCAACAAAGACAAAAACGAAGGAGACATCCTTCCATTTAATACCAGCCTTTTTAAATAATAAAAGCGAGGCCAAACTAACGATGATAAGAAAACGTGTATCATAGCTGGTCATGACTGCCACCGAAACTAAAATGAAAAAGAGGAGTTTACTAGTACCTGACAACTGGTACAAAGATCCTTGTCCAGGCTGATAGCCCAATAAACGATTTGCCATCTTAAACACCTCCTTTTAAGGATTGGTAATAGGCCGTGACCACTTCAGGGTCTTGCCCTATTTTTTGAGCCAAGTCATAAAGTGATGTTGGTTTAAGGTGAGCTGTTTTGACTAGTTCTGGATTGGATAAAACTGTCTGTGGCTTATCATCCGCGATAATGGTACGATCCGCCACAACAAGACAACGGTCGGCATAATCTAACATCAACTGCATATCATGGGTAATCATCAAAATCGTATGTCCTGCTGCGCTAAGTTCCTTGAGAAAGGACATGATTTCCTGATAAGTTCTCTGGTCTTGTCCCGCCGTTGGCTCATCTAAAATCAAGATTTGTGGATTCAAAATCAGAATAGAAGCAATCGTCACGCGCTTCTTCTGCCCAAAAGACAGGGCAGAAATCGGCCATTTGCGGTAAGGATAAAGCCCACAAACTTTCAAAATGTCTTCCACGCGCTCAGTAATTTCAGATTCTTCGATGCCACGAAGTCTAAGGCCAAGGGCTACCTCATCCCAAATCATAGTCTGACTAATCATCTGATTAGGATTTTGCAAAACGTAGCCAATCCGCTCCGCCCTTTCTTTAATGGAATCATTAACAATACATTGCCCCTTATAGAGCAGGTCTCCTTTCATAGGTAAATAAGCGCAAAGTGCCTTGGCCAGTGTTGATTTTCCTGTACCGTTCTTCCCAACTATGGCAACTAGTTCTCCTTTTGATAGGCTAAATGACAGACACTTCAAAATAGGATTTTCAGGGGAGTAACCAGCCGTCAAATGGTTGACTTCAAGTAAAAGCTTACTAGATTCTGTCTTTAATGCTTGTTCCACTGATGGTACGGTTAAGGCTGGTAAGGATAGTTTTGATAAATCAGCTAAATGATTTTTATCCTTCAAATCATGCCCTAAAGCCTTTAAAACTGTCAGGTAAAGCGGTTCTCTGATGCCATTGTCAACTAATAAATCACTAGACAACAAGTCATTGGCTTTCCCGTTATAAAGGATTTCCCCATCAGCCATTAAAACAATTCGGTCAATATCGATTTCTAAAACGTCTTCCAAACGATGCTCGATGATAAGGGTTGTCGCACCAACTTCTTGGTGCATGCGGTCAATCAAGTGCATGGTTTCTTGACCAGCTTGGGGATCTAAATTAGCCAAAGGCTCATCAAATAGTAAGATAGGACTCTCATCAATCAAGACACCAGCCAAACTTACCCGTTGCTTTTGACCTCCCGATAAGTCCTGAGGACGATGGTGGGTCAATTGTTCCAAGTCTAGTCTGGCTGTCCATTCGGCAACGCGCTCCGCCATTTCAGCATGAGGCAGCTGATCATTTTCCAAGGCAAAAGCAATGTCTTCTGCCACACTAAGTCCGATGAACTGACCATCTGGGTCTTGTAAAACAGTAGATACCAAAAAAGACTGGTCATAGATAGACAATTTCTCAGCCTCTTGACCAGCAATGGTTAGTTTCCCAGACATTATCCCAGAGTAGGTTCCAGGAATGATGCCATTTAAACATTGGCCCAGAGTGGATTTACCACTGCCTGATGGCCCTAAAATTAAGACTTTCTCACCTTGCTCAATCGTTAGATTAATCCCTTTTAAAGTGGGAGTAGTCTGAGCATCATAGGTAAACGAAAAGTCTTCAAAACAAATATAATTTGTCATTTTTCGTTACTCATCTGAAGCAAATAAGGGAGTGGACCCAACTCCTCAAAGCTTGGACAGCACTCCACTTATACCCTATTGACTCCTAATCTTTAGTCAAACTTCCTTTTTTCGTACGCGTTTTAGCGTACAAAGCCAAAAGCAAGCTGCCACCAATCCCAATGGTAAAGATATTAACCAAGGCTGATAAAAAGCCCTGAGCATATACTTTATTGGATGGTTCACTATAAATAATAACATCTGCATAAGGTGCAATCAAGCCCCAACCTAAAACATTGATAACCACTTGTGTCACATTAAAAATAACATAGTCTTTGGCAGTGATATAGCCCTTATTGATGTCAATTTTACGGCTAATTAAACCAATAACAAGACCAACAAGACCTGACACCAAGACCCATGTCCACCAAGGAGACCCGTATTGAAGAGCATCCTTAAGCGCGTGTCCGATAAAGCCTGAGAAGAAACCAACTGTTGGACCATAAATCACAGCAAACAAAGCTAGAACAGCATACTGTAACTGGATACTGGTATTAGGAATGGCTGTTGGAATATTGACCAAAATCCCAATAATCACAAATAGAGCTGCGCCGATACCTGTAGCAACGACCGTTTTAATAGAATTGTTTTTCATAATCTTTTAAATCCTTTTACTTAATCTGTTTAATGCTAATGCGCCAACTTGATCCAACGCCGACATTATAGGCTTTAGCGAAGGATCCTTGGTTAATGGCTAGTCCGACACGATAGAGTGAATTGATGTATAAAATCGGCTGACCTAGTCCCACATCAGCAAAGGATTTGCCATAGGTAACCTGATTTTGATAAATCAAAAGGTCATGGTGGGAAATCGTCACTTCAAATCGATCACCAAAACTTGGCGACAAATGTTGAAACTCCTCACGGCTAATCGACGTCCACAAGGAACCAAAACGAACATCAAGAATGTCAATAGCACCTGAAATCTGTGTTTCGGATAGTTGCGTTTCCACTTCTGCCACTTCTAAAATCTGATCAACTGAGAGTTCAGGTCCAACTTCTTCAAAAGAAATATGACCCGAAGCCAACTTGGCACCGGTATAGGCATAAACATCACGACCATGGAAGGTATAAGAATGCTCCGTGTTTTGACGGCGATTTTCCACCTCAGAAATTTCACGAACTGCCTTAATACCAATATGGCGTTTGATGTGCGACAAGGTCCCATTATCAGGCGTGACAATATACTGATTTTGCTCAGTTAGAGCTACCACGCTCTTGCGTGATGAGCCAACACCTGGGTCAACAACAGAGACAAAAGTCGTGCCTTCTGGCCAATATTCAATAGTCTGAAAGAGGCGATAGCTAGCTTCAAACGTATTATAAGGTGTGATATCATGAGTCAAATGATGAACACCAAGACTTAGATCTTCTTGAAGAGCAACCCCAATCATAGCAGACACCGCACCATCAACCAAGCCAAAATCTGACTGTAAAACCAAGAGTTTATTCGACATAATTTCCCTTTCAAGTGACTTCATTAAGTCACTGATTTTATATTGGACTTGTTCAGAAACGACTACTCTTTCTAGCGCCCCTTATGTGGCTAGCATACCATAACAGAAAACTATTATAGAACCAAGCACTTCAGGTTAGAGAGGCTATTGCCTTCAAATGAGAAGCGGAAACTCCTTCACAAAAAGTTAGCTGTTTATAGTAATTTTTCCATTGTGAGCGCTGGTCTCTTCTGTTAGACCTCATCTACCCTAGCACCTACAACATAAAATGATAGGTATTTTTCGCTAGTCATTATCTGATTTCCAAAACTCACATTACTCAAAGAAAACACTGAAAGAAAGCTGTTTATTGATTTCAAAATAAGTCTATTCAAATTTTTTTCTATTTTAACACAACTGGTGTCATTTAGCTATTTGGCAATTACTAGAGTAGCATATAGTTACAAGCTATGGCAAGGTTTATTTACCATCGTCAAGCTCTAGTTGGTAATAACTATCAGCCATCATTTCCTCAAAACCATATCCCATACCTAAACTACGCTCAAAACAATCTTCAACTTGTTGCCGGTATTGTTCCAATAGCTCAGGATGCTCCAATAACATTGTAATACCCTCATCAAATCGACGAGCAGTCGTGTCATAAAATTCAACCCACATATCACCAAAGTGATCCGTATAAGCTGTGGCGTAGTCAACAAAATACAAGCACAATTCCCCATAACTAGTTGGCGATTTGGAAACTCGTTTGTACTCCTTTAAGATAGTCTTGGCTAGCTTAAAATCCATCCCTAATCCACTTTCAGCATAGAAAGCCTTATAAAGTTTTTTGCGGTATTTCTCTAACAACTCCTGGTCTCTGACTTCCCCTAAAATAGTTAGATTAATGAACTGTTCTGCTTCAATACTATTTTTGTATAAATGTACTAAAAGATTCTCAAGTTCTTTATCATCTAACTCGCGAATTTTCTTTCGCAATTGTGGAATCGTCAACGCTCTAGCCATGTTAAACTCCTTCTAGTAAAAAGTCTGTTAAATGTATAATGTCGACACCATCTATCTGTCCAACATCATCCCAAGAATTGGTGATAACGATTTTTTTATGTCCAGTAGGCAAATGTAATAAATTGTCCGTTTCTCTTGTTGAATGTTCAGGTAAACGATCCGTCACCTGAATATATAAGACCTCATCATACTTACTAGCAACAAAGTCAATTTCTTTAGTATCATACTTTCCTACAAAGACGCCATAACCTCTACGTTTTAATTCAAGGAAAACTAAATTTTCAACCTTTGTTCCCCTATTTGCCATTGGTTTATGCAATTGAGAGGTGATTAAACCTAAATCAACCGTATAATATTTAGCTTGGCTTTTTAATAACTCTTTTCCTCTAATATCGTATCGACTGGCTTTATAAAATAAGAAGGAGTCTTCTAGTAACTGGATATAGGATTCAATCGTCGCGTTACTAACTTTTCGACCCGTTGAACGAATGGTGTTCGCAATTTTATTAGTAGAGACCAACTGTCCCACATTATCTAAAAGATAGGTAGCCACACGATTTAAAATTTCAGGTTCTTTAACAACCGCTCTCTTTGTAACATCTCTGTATAAAATACTATTATATATTCCCGATAAAACATCTTTTTTCAAGGTATCATCTTTCTGTAAAACTACCGATGGAAATCCCCCAAAAGTAAGATAGTCTTGAATATAGCGTTGTCCCTCAAAGTCATCTAAGGCTTTAAAAGTTAAATACTCTCTAAAAGATAAGGTGTACATTTTTAATTCAAGGTATCTTCCAGTAAGATAGGTTGCTAACTCTCCTGATAAAAGTGAGGCATTGGAACCCGTTATAAAAATATCACAATCATAAGCAACACGAAGACCATTGATTAATTTTTGCCACTCACTCACTTCTTGAATCTCATCAAAAAGAAAGTAGCATTTCCCATCGGTTGAAATGGTCTCTTTGATGTAGTCATATAGCTTCTCATGAGTATCATATTTAAAATAATCAGGATGTTCAAAATTAATATACATAATGTTTTCAGCAGAGACCTTACGATCACGTAATATTTGAAAAATCATCTTCAATAAAAAAGATTTCCCTGATCTTCTAACACCTGTAATCACTTTAATGAATTCAGTATCAATTAATTTTTCAGCCTGCTTAATGTAGTATTCTCTTCTAATCATACCGTATTCCTTCTTTCACTTCTTTTAGTATACTACAAAAAAATATTAAAAACATCATTTTTTAAAGTATGCTAGAAATTTTATCAAAAACAAGGAATTTTTACAGTATACTAAAAATTAAATCGAAATCAAAAAGTTTTTGCAGTATACTGGAAACTTTTACAAAATCACCAAGAATTTCCACTGTGCTGAAAACTTTTGGCAAGTACACCGCTCTTTCTGTCAATTCAAATAAGCTTACTCTTGTGAGTAAGCTTATTTCTAATGATAATTGTTCACTTTATATTTTGGAACTTTTCCTTATAATCAAACATCACGTTTATCTTACAACGATATTGACCAATTTATTTGGTACCGCAATCACCTTAATAATCTCTTTGCCTGCAATTTCAGCTTGGATCTTCTCGTCTGCCATAGCGAGAGCTTCCAGTTCTTCGCGGCTAGCGTCTTTTGGAACGATCAATTTAGCACGGACTTTGCCTTTGATTTGGACAACGATTTCGATTTCATTTTCCACAAGTTTGCTGTCGTCCCATGTTGGCCATGACACATATGAGATAGACTCCCCTGATGCGGTCAAGCCTTGCCACAATTCTTCACCCAAGTGTGGTGCGAATGGGGCAATCAACTGTACGAATCCTTTGGCATAATCAACAAAGAGTTTGTCTTCTTTATTGGCTGCGTTGACAAAGATCATGAGCTGCGCAATAGCCGTATTGAATTTGAGCTCTTCGACTTGTTCTGTCACGGCTTTGACAGTTTCATGGTAGACCTTGTCCAATGCTCCGCTATTTTCCTCGGAAATCTCTTTAGTCGTAATGAGGCGGTAAACGCGGTCAAGGAACTTACGAGCCCCTTCAAGACCTTCTTCAGACCAGGCGATAGAGGCATCTAGTGGCCCCATGAACATCTCATAGACACGAAGGGTATCAGCCCCGTACTGCTCCACCACATCATCAGGATTCACCACATTTTTGAGGGATTTAGACATTTTAGCAGGTGCTTGCTCAAGCTCTTCACCGGTTTCGATGTTGAAGAATGAACCGTCACGTTTTTCAACCTTGTCTGTCGCAACAAGTGCCCCACGACTATCTCGGTAGCTTGTACCCAAAATCATGCCTTGGTTGAAAAGTTTTTGGAAAGGTTCTTTGGTCGGTACCACACCCAAATCATAGAGCACCTTGTGCCAGAAACGCGCATATAGCAAGTGAAGAACGGCATGCTCAGCCCCACCGATATAGATATCAACTGGTAACCACTGTTTGAGGAGATCCTCATCAGCTAACTTCTCATCATTATGTGGGTCAATGTAGCGAAGGTAGTACCAGCTAGACCCAGCCCATTGTGGCATGGTATTGGTCTCACGGCGACCTTTAACCCCATCTTCACGAGTGACTTCAAGCCAGTCTGTGATATTAGCTAGTGGTGATTCCCCAGTTCCTGATGGACGAATGTCCTTGGTCACAGGAAGGACAAGTGGCAAGTCGCTCTCTGGAACGGCTGTTGATGTGCCATCTTCCCAATGAATGATTGGAATTGGCTCACCCCAATAGCGTTGACGACTAAAGAGCCAGTCACGAAGACGGTAGTTGACTTGTTTTTTACCGAAGCCATTTTCTTCTAGGAAATCAACCATCTTGTCAATTGCTTCTTCTTTATTAAGACCATCAACAAAGCCTGAGTTGATGTGAAGTCCATCTTCAGTGTAGGCAGCTTCTTCAACATTACCACCTTCCAAGACAGGAATAATATCTAAACCAAATTGTTTGGCAAATTCCCAGTCACGTTCGTCATGGGCAGGCACCGCCATAATAGCACCTGTTCCGTAGCTAGCAAGAACATAATCCGAAATCCAGATTGGCATTTCTTTGCCATTGACAGGGTTAATAGCATAGGCACCTGTGAAGACACCTGTTTTTTCTTTGGCTAAATCCGTACGTGCCAAGTCAGACTTGAGGCTGGCAGCACGTTTGTATGCTGCGATAGCTTCTGCTTGTTCTGGTGATGTGATGATATCTACCAAGTCATGCTCAGGCGCCATAACCGCATAAGTAGTCCCAAAAAGCGTGTCCGGACGAGTAGTGAAGACTGTAAAGTCTTTATCTGTATCTTTGATTTTGAAAGTCACATGAGCACCTGTTGATTTACCAATCCAGTTGCGTTGCATGTCCTTGATTGACTCTGGCCAATCCACTTCTTCCAAATCTTCCAAGAGGCGCTCTGCGTAGGCTGTGATTTTAAGCATCCATTGGCGCATTGGTTTGCGGATAACAGGATAACCACCACGTTCAGATGTTCCGTCAGGAAGGACTTCTTCGTTGGCGATGGCTGTTCCTAATTCCTCAACCCAGTTTACAGGCACTTCAGCTTCATAGGCCAATCCTTTTTCATATAATTTCGTAAAAATCCACTGTGTCCATTTGTAGTAGTTAGGGTCAGTTGTGTTGATTTCACGATCCCAGTCGTAGGAGAATCCTAGCGCATTGATTTGACGTTTGAAGTTGGCGATATTTTCCGCAGTAAATTCTGCAGGGTCATTACCAGTATCCATAGCGTACTGCTCCGCAGGCAAACCAAAAGCATCCCAACCCATTGGGTGAAGAACATTATAGCCTTGCGCACGTTTGAAACGACTAAGAATATCTGTCGCTGTGTAGCCTTCAGGGTGTCCGACGTGCAAACCAGCACCTGATGGGTAAGGGAACATATCAAGTGCGTAAAATTTAGGTTTTGACGCATCTGTTCCTGTTTTAAAAGTGTGATTTTTAGCCCAAAAACCTTGCCATTTGGGTTCAATTTCCTTGTGATTGTAGAAAGCCATGTTTGTTTCTCCATCAAAATAGTATAGTAGTCTTATTATAGCACGGAATAGCACAAGAAAAAAGGCAGAAATCGGTGATTTCATGCCTTTGTACCATTAGATTTTCATATCTATCCAAGATTGTATGAGCAACACCTATCAACCTACTATACTTACTTAGTTTAAAAACACGTCTTTAACAAATGATAGACTGCTCCTAGTCGTCCTGCTTCATTTCCCAACTGAGTACTCTCAAGGGATCTGGGTAGAAACTGAGATGCTTGTAATCTATTTTCTAATCGCTCTTGTAACTGAGGGATTAAAATATCTGATCTAGCTAAAATACCGCCTCCAATTAATACTTTTTCAGGATTAATAACATATAAAATTGGTAATAGTCCTTTTACAAAATAATCCACAAATTGGGCAATCACAGCCTTAGCGTCTTCATCATCTTGGTCATAAGCTTCAAAAATGGCTTTTCCTGTAGCTCTTGTCAGATTTTTCCTCTGGCAATATTCCTTAACCATAGCTGTTGTAGAGGCTTTATTTTGCCAGACATCCTGATCAATAGGTAGATAACCTACCTCACCAGCTGAGTGGGCAAAACCTCTCCAAACTGAGTCATTTAAAACAATTGCTCCACCAATCCCTGTACCAACAGTTAAGCAAATAAAACTAGAGGTAGATTGACCTGCACCCAACCAAGCTTCTCCTAAGGCAGCACAATTAACATCATTATCAACAGCACAAGGCAGGTTAAATGTCTCTTCTACCACTTGTTTTAGAGCAGTCCCTTTATAATCAGGAATCGTTGGTCCTGCGTAAACCACTTCTCCCTTTACTGAATCAATAACTCCAGCACTTGATATCCCAATGCCATCTAGGGTATGACCTGAATCAAGATAGCCAGTAATTAATCGCAAAAGACTATCAATGATTTGATTGCTACCTTTTTGAAGATCAACAGGAGTCGGAATTTCTCTAAACTCTTGTTGCGAAGAGCCCTTTTCATCATAGACATCACTTTTGATACTAGTACCACCAATATCAATGCCTAGTAATCGCATGCCTTTCTCCTTTCATCAATCCAAAAACTTTACATGGCAATTTTAAACACGATTTTCTTTATCATTACAGAATCCGTAACTTTCAAACCTGTTTTATGAGCATCTTCTTTATCAAAAATGAGCACATTCCCAGGTAACAAAACCAGCTCACTAGCTTTTTCCCCTGTCATCTCCTGCCAATCACTTTCTGTATCATAGTTGCCCAAACTCATCTGATCTAGGAAATTATGATAAATGCGCTCTTCTCCAGAAATAATATAATGCACATCATACTCTCGACGATGACTCTCCCAGACACGCTTATCCTCGGTAGTTGACTCATACTGAATCACGTTAAAATAAAGGTCATCATTGACAGGATGCATACCTGTTTCAAGGTTTAGAAGATCTAAATCCGCTAAGATTGGTTTTATTAAATCTAATAAAACATGTTTTTTTGCATGATCAATGGATGGATAAACTTCCATATTTTTTCTCCTCTTTTAGAACTCAAAGGTTATTTCTGAACCTGTCAACCAATTAAAAATTGTATCGTTCAACTGAACATTAACGGCATCATGACCATACTCTGGTAATAATAAATGCTCTTTTTCAGTTGTCAATCGATTATAAATGGCATACTGAGTAGATGGGAAACAGACATTGTCATCTAAACAGGTCACAAATTTTACAGGACAGTTAATTAAATGGCTAAAATTCTTAATATCAATATAAGATAAGGTATTCAAAATATCCTCTTCTGTCTGATGAAATGGATCATGAAACTTAAAATATCGGAATAATTCATCATAAGCTTCGCTATGATTACCTAGCTCAAGGATCCTTTTAAAATCACCTAAAAACGGATACACAGTCACACACTTTTGTATCTTTGGATTTAAAGCAGCAGCGACTAAAGCTAAGGCTCCTCCTTGTGATCCTCCATAGCTGAATAGACGATTCTCATCTACCTTTTCAAATTCTGAAACAATCTCAATTAAACTATAGACATCTAGATAGACATCCTTATAAAAGAGATGATCTGGACCATCTACCATCCCTCTTATGATTTGACCTTTAACAGTATTCCCGTTGAAAGTGGCGTTATCTAAAGAACGACCTGATTGTCCACGAACATCCATAGCCACAACACCATATCCTAGAGCTGCATATGAGAACAAAACCGACCAGTCTGGATTTTGTCCCATGTAACCGTGAAAATGAAAAATCACAGGAACTTTTTGGTCTACTTTTGGAAAAACACAGCGTGCGTAAACATTACCCTTGTTCGTCCCATTAAAATATAAGTCAATGCATCGGATATTTGGAGTATTAAAATCCTTTTCTTCAACGACGTGAAAAATCGTTTCTGGTAATGAGGCAATATTCTTTTCCCAAAATGCATCGAAGTCTTCTGGTACCTCTTGCCTCCCCTTGTAAGTCTGCATCGCGTCTAAAGTCATTGTATCTTTCATAGGTCACCCTCTTTTAGTCCTCTGTTAAATCATCTGATAAAGTATGAATCGTCAAATTGGTAAGCTGATTGTTACCTTTAAAGAGTAAACTAAACAAGTAGCCGAAAACAACTGTTGCTACAAGTGCTAAGACTGCCACAAGAAGTGCCGATACCTTAGCATTATTAGCTATGAAACTAATCAAAATACTGCTTACAAAACCAAAAAGTGCGCCTTTAGCATTAGCCTTTGTCGTAAATATACCGAGGACGAAGAGACCAACAACTGGTACGCCAAACATTCCTGAAACCGCTAGGAAAATATCCCATGTTGATGAAGAATTTCCTGCAATAAAGTAAAGAGTAATCAGTGTACTAATTGTTCCAGCAATAATAATCACCCAACGTGCTAACCACACATCTGACATTGATTTCAAATGGTTATTGAAAAAACGCTGTTTAAAGTCAACGACAAAACATGACGAAATCGCATTAAGACTAGATGAAATCGTTGATTGAGCTGCAGCAAAGATAGCAGCAATAACCAAGCCTGCAAGACCTGCCGGTAGTTGTGTCACAATAAAGTATGGTACGATAGCACTGGTGTTAAAATCTTCTGGTAGTTGACCTGTATGAGTATAAAAACTGTAGAGAACAGTACCCATTCCAAAAAATAGTGGGATAGCAGATAAAGATAACCAGCCAGAGGTCCACAATGACTGTACCGCTTCTTTTGTTGATTTAGTTGTCAAAAAGCGCTGGACTACATCTTGACTTCCTGCATATTGATATAAGGTGTTAGCAAATTGACCAATAAAAATAAGAGGAATAAAGCTTGCCAAATTAGCCATATTAAAATTATTATTTACAGAAATAAATTTCTGGTGTTCAACAGTATCTGTCAATAGGGTTGCTAACCCACCATCAACTTTCATCAAACCAACAACTATAACAAGTAAAGCACCTGCCAATAAAATGATTGCTTGAATCGCATCACTCCAGATAACCCCTTCAATACCACCTAAGAAGGTATAAATCACACATAATAGACCGACAATAGCTGCAATGAGAAAAGGGTTAATATCCGTCACAGAGGTAATCGCCAGAACTGGCAAATAGATAACAACTGCCATACGACCTAAATGATAAATCACAAATAAAAAGCTACTCATAGCACGTAAGGTTGTGCTAAAACGCGCTTCTAAATATTCATAAGCCGTCGTAACATGTAGCCTTCTAAAAAACGGAATGAAGTATTTAGCCATTAAAGGAATGATTAAAAAGATAGTTAAGGTCCCTACAGCATAAGACCAATCCGTTAAGAAAGAACGTTCTGGCACAGCCATAAAAGTAATAGAACTTAAAGTCGTTGCATAAACACTTAAACCTGCTGCCCAAGAAGGGACTTTACCATTCGCCTTGAAAAAAGCATCGGTACTCTGACTAGATTTCTTGGTGAAATAAGCCCCCACTAACAACATAATGCCTAAATAGAAAATAACCATGAACCAGTTTAAGGCTCCAAATGATACTTTATCCATAGCTCTCCTGCTCCTAATTAATAAATGTCGAACGTGCTTCTGTGATCAGTTGCGCTGCTTCTTTGGCAATCTCTATATCACCTTCTGCAAGTGGCTCTAAGGGGCGTCTTACTGATCCTAAATCAAGATTTTCATTAAGGCGTAAAACTTCTTTAATGACAGCGTATAGGTTTGCTTTTCCTGAGACCATCTTATAGATAACATCATTGATAGCATACTGTAACTTCTTAGCTGTTTCCAAATCTTTTGAGGCAATCAAATCATCTAATTTCAAAAAGAGATCTGGCATGACTCCATAAGTTCCACCAATACCTCCCTCAGCTCCCATGAGGCGACCGCCCAAAAACTGCTCATCTGGACCATTGAAAACAATATAATCAGAACCAGCTTCAGCTGCAAATAATTGAATATCCTGAACTGGCATTGATGAATTTTTAACACCAATAACGCGTGGATTTTGACGCATTTCCGCATACAAACTGCTTGTTAAAGCAACTCCTGCTAACTGAGGAATATTATAAATAATAAAGTCAGTATTTGGTGCTGCTTGGCTAATATCATTCCAATAGCGAGCAATCGAATAGTCTGGAAGCTTAAAGTAAATTGGTGGGATGGCTGCAATTGCATCTACTCCCAAAGCTTCTGAATGTTTAGCTAGTTCCATGCTGTCTTTTGTATTATTACAAGCCACATGATTAATAACAGTCAACTTACCTTTCGCCACCGACATAACAGCTTCAATAATAAGTTTACGATCTTCTACGCTCTGGTAAATACATTCACCTGAAGAACCATTGACATAAATCCCTTTTACACCTTTATCTATATGATACTGAACAAGTTCTTTTACACGCTCTGTACTAATCTCCCCATCAGCACCATAACAAGCATAAAATGCTGGAATAATACCCTTGTATTTATCTAAATTTGTCATCATGAATTCCTTCTTTCTTTATCTTTATTTTCTTTTTGCCGCTTCAATAAATGGTTTCGCTATAACTAAGGGTCTGGTAATAGCTGAACCGACGACTACACAATCCACTCCAAGTTCTAGGACTCTCTTCACCTTTTCAGGAGTACTAATATTTCCTTCCGCAATAATAGGAGTGCTCAGCTTCTCTCTGGCTTGTCTGATCATTTCAAAATCGTTAGAGTCAATCACTAAATGCTTACTTTGTTCAGTGTAGCCAACCAGAGTCGTCCCAATAAAGTCAAATCCTAACTTTTCTGCTGTAAGCATTTCTTCTAAAGTTGAACAGTCAGCCATCAGTAATTGCTGAGGGTAGCTTTTTTTTATCGTTTTAACGAATGCTTCCAAAGACTCATCCTTAGGACGTCTGGAAACAGTCGCATCTAGAGCGATGATGTCAACACCGGTTTCAACCAAAGCATCCACTTCTGCCATGGTCGGTGTGATAAAAGCATCTGCTCCTTCATAATCTTGCTTGATAATTCCGATAATAGGTAAATCGACAACTTCTTGTATCTCTACAATATCACGCACACTATTAGCACGAATCCCCACAGCGCCAGCTTCTTTAGCCGCTTTAGCAAAGAGAGGCATGACACCTCCTTTTTCAGAATACATAGGTTCTCCTGGCAACGCTTGACAAGAGATGATCACACCCCCCCTTAGTTTTTCCAGTATGTCTTCTCTAGACATTAAGATTCCTCCTTATCAATAATCGTTTGCTGATAACGCTCTTGTTTCTCTTGATGATCAATAGCCAAATAATAAGCAAAGAGACAATCAAACACAAGCAACAATGGAAACTGTGGTGAAATACGATTTCCATAAGATAAATTAGCCGTTGAAGCTAGAAGAACCAGTTCATCCCATGGGATATCTGCTTCAATGGCTTTTTGAGTCGTCATCAAAATCGTTTTAGCACCACGTTCTCTAGCCTTATCCAAAGCTTTGATAACAGATTTTGTTTTTCCAGAAATGGATGCTCCTATCACAAGACAGTTCTCATCTGTCAAAAGGCTTGACCAGATCATCTCATCATTATCTGTCACAATATCACAAACAAGACCCAGCCTCATGAAACGCATCTTTATCTCTCTGATAGCTTGAGCAGAGCTACCTTTACCATAAAGATAAATCCGTTTGGCCTGATCAATCAAACTCGTCACTCTAGTCAATTGATTTTCATCCAAAATCGAATAAGTCTTCTGTAGTAACTGGTCATAATCAGCCATGACACGTTTGGTAACTTCTTTTCTGAGCAAATACTGCTTCTGCTCGTCCTCTTCAGCCATAGATTTTTGGTAAAAATAACTGAATTCTCGATAACCTGCAAAACCACATTTTTTAGCAAATCTAGTCAAACTAGCCTTTGAAACATGTAGTTTTTGACAAATAGCTACCGCTGATAAGTCTATCTCTTGAGGCTCATCCATAAAAAAATGAGCAATGTCTTTTTCTGTACTTGTCATTGAGTCTAAGTACGATTCAATCAGTGGTCCTATTTTTTTAGTTAAATCTGTCATATGAGCTCCTATGATTCCAGTATAGCGCTTACATTGTTTTATTTCAATAGTTTCTCAAAAATAGAAAATAGTTTCAAAAATAAACCAAAACATTAAATTGTCAGTTCTTTTTTGAAACTATTTTCTTCATAATGATAAATCACAAAAAATAAAAGAAGGCTAATTGATGCCTTGTAGAACATCATTTCTGCTATCTTTCTTGTCTGAGTTTGAACCTTTAAATCTCAGATAAATAGGCTAGAAAAGCGCTATCCTTACAACATTCATAGCCTGCATCGTCTCTAACCTAAACAAGAAATATCAAAGAGGCTAGAAATGTCTAGCCTCTTCAAAGATTATATTTTTCCAATCTGTTTTTTGATATGAGCAATATCCATTGGTCTAGTTCGGCAGCATCCTCCGACTATCTTTAGGTGTGGGAACTGGTTTTTCCATTTAGCTTGACAGTCTGGAACGGATAATTCTCCATCTTCACCTTGATGCCATGTCTGGGTGCTTCCATCATAGATTTCTCCAGAATTTGGATAGGCCAGGAGCGGTAGTTCTGTCAGGTCTGATAAGCTCTCTAAAATTTTTTCAGATACACTTGGAGAGCTACAATTCACACCAACAGCTAAAAGTTGCGGACAAATTGCAAGTATTTCCACTACTTCTTCTAATGGTGTTCCATCAGACAAAAACTTCCCATCCTGCGAGGTTATACTCAAGTAAGCCTCTAACCGTGGAAACTCTTCACTTAATAATTCTGCTAAGGCTTTGATTTCCAGTTTATTAGGCATGGTTTCCAGAGCCAATAGATCCACTTCTTCTGCCACAAAGAGTTCAATTCGAGGGCGATGAAAATCCTTTAAAGCCTCTTTGGTAACTTCCCCATACTCACCGGTATACTCCGAGCCATCTGCTAGATAAGCTGCGTAAGGACCAACGTCACCTGAAATAAGTGGATAATGACGTTCTTGCTTTTCATTTTGAGACAGTTCCTGCCAAGCTTCTTCTCTAGCAGCTTTTGCTAAAGACACACTTTTCACAATAAGTGTTTTCGCCTCATCAACCGATAAACCAACATCAACTAAACTGGCAAGACTGGCTTGATAGGTTGACGTGGTCACAATATCTGCCCCTGCTAAGACATAGTCCCTATGTATCGTTTGAATAACTTCTGAACCATCTAATAAGAATTTTGCAGACCACAAGTTACCACTAATATCATAACCTCTGGCTTCTAATTCTGTTCCAAGAGCACCGTGTAAAATGGCCGGTCTTTCGTGCTCTAACAATTGTTTGAATTTTCCCATAACTTTTCCTACCATTTCTTAAATTTCCAACGGTGATACCCGTAACAAAGAATCATAAAGGGAACACCAAAGTATAGACCAGCTCGCTGTGACGGATCCCAAGCAATACCAACGACTGACACGAGCAAAAGGACAATTGTAATCCAAGGCAAAAGCGGTGAATAAGGTGTCTTATAAGATAATTCTGAAAGATCGTGCTCTTTCAAGAAGCCTTTGCGGAAATTGATTTGTGCTAATGGAATCGATAACCAAGTGATGACAACAGCAAAACCAGCAATCGATACAAGTGCTAGGAAAATGGTATCTGCCGTATAAATACTAGCGACCAGAGCGATAATGACACCAATCATGGACAACCACATGGCCCTCATCGGTACACCATTCTTGTTGATACGCACTACATTTTTACTAATCATGCCTTCATTAGCCAAAGACCACAGCATACGACTTGAAGCATAGAGACCTGACGTTGATGCCGATAAAATGGCTGACAGGATAATGACATTCATAATATCAGCCGCATAGGGAATGCCAATCTTGTCCAAAACTAACACAAATGGCGCTTCTGTTACACCTGCCTCAGACATGGGCAATAAAGAAGCCAAGACAATCATGGTCAAGACAAAGAAGGCAACTAGCATCCCAATCGTTGATTTAATGGCACGAGGAACAGCTTCTTTAGGATTATCGGTTTCACCAGCAGCGATACCAATCATCTCAACCCCAGAAAAAGCATAGTTAACTGACAACATAACTGAAATCAAGCCAACAACGCCATTTGGTAGATAGCCTTCTTTACTGATGTTGGCAAAGAGTGGTGCTGAGGTCGCCCCTTCAAATGGTAAAATACCAAAAACAGCTAGCAAACCTAGAATGATAAAAATTAAAATAGCATAAGCTTTGATACTCGAAAAATAAGTCTCTGCCTTAGCAAACCAGCCGACACTTAACATATTTAAACCAAAGACAAGAACTGCAAAAATAGTTGCAAAGATCCAGACTGGCACATCAGGAAACCAACGCTGAGTTAACAAAGCTGCACCTACAAACTGCGAGGCTAGGGCAACAACCCAGCACAGCCAATACATCCAAGCCACCATAAAGCCTGTTCCAGGGCTAATAAATCTAGTTGCATAGGTATGAAAGGACCCAGTGACTGGCATGGCTACGGATAATTCTCCCAAGGAAAACATAACCAAATAAACCATGATACCACCAAATAAATAAGAAAAAATAGCTCCAAATGGTCCTGCTTGTGCAATCGTGTAACCCGAACTCAAAAAGAGTCCTGTTCCAATCACACCTCCGATTGAAAGCATCTGCAAGTGACGACTAGTCATCTCTCGCTTATACTGCCCCTCATGTTCAAAATGATGATTCTCCATAAGATCTCCTTACACTTCATTTTCCTTTTTCATGAAAACAACCATAAATAGTCGTTCTAACTATAGTACCATGATTCTAAAGATTGGTAATATAGTTATTTTTGAAAGGAGGGTATAGGGAAAGGATATAACAAGAAAATGAATTATGGATAATCAACCTCTACCACTGTTCTCCCTACATGGCGACCTTCTTTTAGGGCTTGGAGGCTTTCTGGAATGTCTTCAAGGATAATAGTATTTGTTTTGAGTTTTCCTAGGATAGTTTTTGCATCAGCTAAGGCTTTCCAAGCTTCTAGTCGTTTGTCTTGGCTGATTTGGACAGAATCAATCCCTAAAAGATTAACGCCCCTGAGAATAAAGGGTAAGACATTACTATTCAAAGAAATACCTGCTGCGTTGCCACAGAGTGACATAGCTCCATTATAAGCAACTTGTGGAATAAGATGACTAGCGACATCACCACCAACGGTATCTAGAACATAATCGTACTGCTCTTTCAACAGAAGCGGTTTTTCTTTGATAAAGATAGCTTCTGGTCGGATAACTTGGTCTGCTCCCAAGTCTTTGACAATAGCTTCTTGGTAATCTTTGCGAATCAAGGCTGTCACATTGTGGTAGCCGCGCTCTTTTAATAGTGCTATAGCAACTGATCCCACACCGCCACTAGCTCCTGTGACTAAAACACGTGCTTCTTTTCTCTCAGAGAGACCAGCATTTTCCAAAGCCAAAATTGATAAGATGGCAGTCAACCCAGCTGTCCCGTATATCATCACATCCTTGAGGGATAAATTTTCTGGTAGGGGAACCACCCAGTCTTTAGGCACACGTGCGTACTGAGCAAAGCCACCTGTATGAGACATGCCCATTTCGTAACCTGTTACAAGAACCTCTTGCCCTTTGACAAAGTCATTACTTTCTGAGGAAACCACCGTCCCTGCTAGGTCAATCCCTGGAACCATCGGATAGTGACGAATAACGCCGCCTTTAGGCTGAACAGCTAGCATATCCTTATAATTGAGGGAAGTGTAAGCTACCTTGATGACAACATCGCCTTGGCCAAGGTCAGCCAGGGTAATCATTTGGGCAGCAAACTCTAGTTGTCCGTTAGTTTCTTCCAAATACATCGCTTTAAAATGATCCATTATATCTCCTTTACTAAGCAAAAAGACTCCACAAATCTGCAGAGTCCTTGGTCTTATGATTTTCTTATTTATGCCAACTCCGCAATTTGGTAAAGTTCAAGATCAGCCTGAGTTTCAGTACCGAACATATTAATCATGAGTTTTACCTTGTTACCATCAATTTCAATAACACGACCCTCTTGACCCATGAAGGCACCGTCGATGATTTGAACCACATCGCCAGCTTTGATGTTGGTATCAAAGACGTCAACTGTTTGTCCCATAGAAACGAGGATAGCGCGGATTTCTTCCTCTAAAAGTGGGGTTGGTTTTGAACGGTTACCGTGTGACCCAACGAAACCAGTAACATTTGGGGTGTTACGCACAACGAACCATGCTTCGTCAGTCATCACCATTTCCACCAAGACATAACCAGGGAAACGGTTTTCTTCGATTTCTTTGGTCTTACCATTTTTTTCAACATTAACGGTTTGTGTTGGGATTTCAACACGTAGAATATTGTCTAACATACTGTAAGTTTGTGCACGTTGTAAAAGATTTTCTTTTACTTTGTTTTCATAACCTGAGTAAGTTTGTAGCACAAACCAGCCCTTATCAAATGAATCTAACATGATTTTCTCCTTTTTTAATAACGTGATAGATGATTGTTTATCTTCAAATAAGAGACTCTAGGCAGTTACCAACTTATACAAGAAGTCTTATAGCCGAGCCTTCAAGCCTTGTGCCCTAAAATGGCATAATAAAAAGCCTATATGGGCTAGATTGATGTCTTCATTATATCATACTTGCTCATTATTTGACTAGAAAAACAAAAAAATAAGCTGGTTTCCCAACTTAT
>NZ_JBLOJT010000100.1:0-6120 GCF_047785745.1 Streptococcus pluranimalium
TACTGATAAATTGTTTAGTCGTATCAACAATATGAGCAACACTTAGTCCATAAGCTTCCAAAAGGTAGTCCGTTTTTCCAACTCGCCCAAAAGCTTCATCAACACCCATCCGTTTGATTGGTGTGTCTGTTCTCTGACTGAGCAATTCACAAATAGCGCTACCAAGGCCACCAATTTTATTGTGGTTTTCTACGGTTAGAACTGGTTTCCCAGCAAGCAGACTTTCAAGATTGTCTGGAAGTGGCTTGATTTTGAAGAGGTCAATTAAACCAACTGAATACCCTTCTTTTTCCAATATCTGACAAGCTTCCAAAGCTTCTGCAACCATAATTCCCGAAGCAACTATGATCATATCATCGCCTTCCCTCAATTGACAGTAGCCTTTTGAGAAATCCTGCTTGTCGTCATAGAGTGGTTTTGGCGCCTTACGTGTGGTTCGAATGTATTTAAATCCTGGGAGCTGGAGAGTATTTTC
Organism: Streptococcus pluranimalium; assembly: GCF_047785745.1. Taxonomy (GTDB): domain Bacteria; phylum Bacillota; class Bacilli; order Lactobacillales; family Streptococcaceae; genus Streptococcus; species Streptococcus pluranimalium_B. The sequence continues at coordinate 476 of NZ_JBLOJT010000100.1, forward strand.
CAGAATGGCTTGAAAAGAAACATCATCACTAGCTTCAAAAACATGAGCCTTTGGAATAGCCCGCATGAGACTGAGGTCTTCAAAAGGCATGTGGGTACCCCCATTGACTTCGGCTGTTACACCTGCATCTGAACCAATCAAGGTCGCATCCAATTGGGCATAAGCCAAGGATACAAAAACTTGGTCAAAGACTCTTCTGGAAGCAAAAGGACCAAAAGTGTGGATGTATGGCTTGTAGCCAAGAAGTGAGAGACCCGCTGCTACACCAATCATTTCAGCTTCCATGATACCAACATTGATATAACGCTCACCAAAATCTTGAGCCAGTGTATGGGTCATCATAGAACTAGACAGGTCTGCTTCTAATACCGCTAAGTCTTGACGCTCAAGATTCGTTTCTTTTAAAAAATCACGATAAACTAGACGCATTTCTTTGGTTTGACGGCTCATTTCACCACCTCCAATTCTTGACCTAATCTCTTAGCGATAGTATCTAGCATTTGCTTCATCGCTGCATCTGGTCGAATGTGGTGATTAGATGCCATATTTTCTAGCTCTGCTACCCCCTGACCTTTTATTGTATCAAGAACAATACATTTTGGCTTATCAGAGTCAGAAGACTTACAGTCCTCTATTGCCTGATAAATGGCTGCCATATCAGAACCATTGACTCTAAAAGCTTCAAAACCAAAGGCCTTAAATTTAGCAACAAAGTCTTGAGGATTTGAAATCTCACAAGTAAGTCCATCAAGCTGCTTCTTATTGTCATCAACAAAAACGATGAGATTGGATAGCTTTCTATGGGCTGCAAACTGCGCTGCTTCCCAAGCCTGCCCTTCATTAAGTTCACCATCACCAACAATTGTGTAGGTATAAAAACCTTTCTTTTCCATTTGTTGGCTGTAGGCAACACCTGTTGCGACACTCATCCCTTGTCCCAGGGAACCCGTGGTCATATCAACCCCAGGCGTTAAGTTTCGGTCAGGATGAGACGGCAATTTAGTCCCATTTTGGTTTAGAGAATAGAGGAAATCCTTATCAAAAAATCCTTTCAAGTAAAGAGTGCTATATAGGGCTGGACCTGCATGTCCTTTAGACAGGATAAAATAATCACGGTCTTTACGAGCATGTTCTTCAGGTGTCATTGGCATGACCTCTCCATATAAGACAGCCAGGGTTTCAACGATAGAAAGACTACCTCCATAGTGTCCAAAACCAAGATGATTAAGAGTTTCTAAAAGGTTAAACCGAATTTCTTTGGCAAATCTTTCCAACTCTTGATATTTTTCTGGAGATAACGGCATACTAACCCTCCTTAGTTTGAGAAGATTTTCCGACAAATGAGAGACCAAACATAGCTAAGAGAACAACAATGATACCAACGGCGATACCTGTCGCACTAGCGACATTATTCAAGCCACCAAGGATAATACCAAGCAGTCCAAAGTCAGCATCTGAGAAGGTTGACCCTTCAAATCCAAGACCACCGAGGACTGGCATTAGGAAGATTGGCAAGTAACTGATGAGGACACCTTGTAAGAAAGCACCAACTGTCGCACCACGAACACCACCAGAGGCATTTCCAATAACACCAGCTGTCGCCCCACAGAAGAAATGAGGCACAACACCTGGCAAGATGACAGTAGTTCCTGTCATGATCATCAAGGCCATACTTACAAGGCCACCGGCAAAGCTAGAGATAAAACCAATCAACACAGCATTAGGTGCATAAGGATAAACAATCGGACAGTCCAAAGCTGGTTTGGAATTTGGTACCAACTTTTCAGAAATTCCCTTAAAGGCTGGAACGATTTCACCAAGAATAAGACGAACACCAGCAAGGATAACAAAGACACCGGCAGCGAATTGCCCAGCTAGTTGCAAGGCATAAACCATACCATGTGTGCCACCACTAAGCTCTTTCATGATCCAGTCATTACCAGCAAAAATCGCAACAATGAGGTAAATAATGGCCATTGATAGGGTAATACTTACTGTTGAATCACGAAGAAAGGCAAGACTTTTTGGAAAGTTAATATCTTCTGTTGATTTTGATTTGTCACCAACAAGCCCACCAACAAAACCGCTCAACCAGTAACCGAGTGAGCTAAAGTGACCAAGCGCCACCTTGTCATTACCTGTCAACTGAATCATGTATTTTTGAACAAAGGCTGGTGACAAGCTCATGATAATACCTAAAGTGAGCCCTCCAAAGAGAATAAGCGGTGCAGACGTAAATCTTGCAACTGTTAGGATAACCGCAATCATACACGCCATATAAAGGGTATGATGACCTGTTAAGAAGATATACTTGAACTTGGTGAAGCGTGCAATCAGGATATTAAAGACCATCCCTGCAAACATGATAAGGGCAGTTGCTGAGCCATACTTTGTCAAAGCCACGGCTACAATGGCTTCGTTATTGGGCACAACTCCTGATAGATGGAAAGCTTGTTCAAACATAGAACCAAAAGGATTCAACGAATTTTGAACAAGACCGGCACCACCTGACACGACCAAGAAACCGACAAAGGTTTTAATCCCACCTTTGATAATGTCTGGAAGTCCCTTCTTTTGCAAAAGAAGACCAATGACTGCAATAAATGCTACCAAAATAGCTGGTGTAGACACTACATCTAATAAGAATTTCATCTCATGACCCTCCTACAGACCATCAAACAAGGCCTTTTTCCTGACAGATAGCTGTCACTAATTCGCGTAATTCATCCATGTCAATAATGCTATTTAAAATACGAACATCACCAAGGTGACCAGCTGAATCTTCTAAATCGCGACCAACAATCCAAACATCCGCTGCGTTTGGATCTGCACCTCCAAGATCGTAGTGTTCAACGTCAACACCACTAACACCTAAGTCATTGAGAATACTCTCAATATTCATTTGAACCATAAAACTTGAGCCAAGACCTGACCCACATGCAGTACCAATTCGTAACATGATTACGCCTCCTGTTTTATTATTGTTTTGATATCATCATAAGTTTTTGAGCTGACTAAGCGCTCGACATTTCCTTTATCTCTTAGAATAGTTGTTAAATGAGACAAAGCCTTTAAGTGTGTTTCATTATCCACCGCTGCAATACAAATCAACAATTTGATTTCATGACTAAGGTCGTCAAGCAAGTGAATAGGATGCTCTAAAGAAAGCATAGACATACCAACTGCATTGACACCATCTTCTGGACGAGCATGGGGAATGGCAATGCCTTGACCCAAATCGATAAAAGGACCGAAGTCTTTGACTTTATCAATCATGGCTTGTGGGTAGGTTTCTTCAATTTGTCCCGACGCTAATAAGGGGTGGGCAGCTAACTTAATAGCATCTTGCCAATCCAATTTTACATCTGTAAATTGGTAGGTTTCTTCTGTGATTAATTCATGTAACAAAGGTTGATAATCCTTTCTATGTATTTCTTTTTGAAGCAGTTGTTTACGAAGTGATAATCGCAATTCTCTTTCCTGAAAAATCGTGGCGTGTTCCTTGATAATAGCCATTAAGCGTTCAACTTCCAAGTTTTCCTCGCAAATATCCGGAAAATCCTTCTCCACCAAATGGAACAACTGTTCTGTTTGACTGTTGCTCATCACCATGGGAACCATGTAAAAAGGTTTTACCGTCTCTATCCTTACGGTTGAAAATACTAAGTCATAGTCTGTTTCTGGCATTTTCTTGAAATCATCAATTCGACTAATCCCACTAAATGCAATTTTCGGAAAAAGCGCCTTAAGATTTTCTTTGATAATAAGAGATGAACTTACCCCATTTGGGCAGACAATCACCGCCCGATAAGGTAGACTAACTTCTGACTTATGCAGGTAACCACCAAAATGAACAACAAAATAAGCAACTTCACTCTCTGGGATTGTTATCTCCAAAACTTTTCGTAAAGGGTCTAGGGCTTTTTTCACCAGATGAAACAGGTCTGGATAGCTGTCCTTAATACGCTCTGTATAAATAGAATCTGTTGCTAGACCGTACTTCAATCGATAGTAGGCCGGAATAATGTGTTTTTTCAATCCCTGCAAAAGATCATTACGATTGTCAAAAGTTAATAAGGAAACTTGTTCCATCTGAGAGACAATATCTCTCGTTAACTTCTCAAAAAATTCAGAATCTAAATCTCCTTCTCCTTCAAAGCACCCTGCCAAAATCAGGGTCAAATAATGTTTTTGTGATAAGGTCAATGCTAAATCTACGTGAAGATTTTGCGAGACAGTATCTACCATGAAACTCGTCAATTCCTGTAGTTGTTCAGAAACCAGTAAATCACTGACCACTACCCTATCGACAGCTCTCTGATAACGACAAAGCAGGAAAATCATAAAATATAAGCACTCTTCTAAACGATCTTTCAAAGGTGTCAGATGCCACATCTTATATTGCGCAGTGATTTCCTTAGAGAACTGTCCGTAAGAAATGTTGACCTGCCATTCCTCCATGACATAATGCAACGCCCAATAGCCAATACGCGAACGAAGCAACTTTCTAATGAAGTGAAGAGCTACTCGATGTTTATCCTCTTCTCTTCCTCTTAGAAAATACCCTTCAGCTCTTGTATAATGAAGGGCTACGCCGTCATCACTCAAACGATCACGAAGCAGTTTTACGTCTGACAGACTCGTATTCTTACTCACCTTGACTAAATCTTGGTAGTGAGTATTAGAAATAAAATCTTGACGACAAAAAGTATAAAGGTAGATGAGGTAAATCCGTTCTTCCTGATTAAGGTAGATTTGTTCATCCTTTAACTGACTAAAAATAAGGTCCGAATCAGCCACTAAGTGAGGGCTTAAAGAGAAATAACCGCCTCCTTTAAGAATTTTGGGAAATCGATGAGACACTAAAAAATCATCTAGTTCTTCGATAGTTTCCAGAAGCTCTTTCTCTGAAAAATTGGTTTTGACCATCAACTCATAAAGTGAGAGTTGATGGTATTTCATGAGTGTCATGAGAATGACTAGTGATTTTGTATCAATCATAGAATTTCCTTTCCTAATTCTTATTCTATAGGAAGCGCTTACTTTTTGCTATCCCCTATTGAGCCCAATTTAAAATTATCATTTTAAAAAATGGTTGTGCCAAACAGCCTAAAGTATTGTTGCTTAAGAAAAAGGCTCTATAAGACTGTAGTGGGTAAAATCCACTGCGGATGTTATAGGGCTTTTGACTGTATGCAAAAAGTCCCACATGACTTATAATGAAAAGCGTCAAACAACTCATTAGAAAGTGTCATATGGAACTATTTAAGAATACCACAGATTTAATCGGATTGAAAGATAACAATATCACTATTTCTTTTGTTTTGAAACATCAAACTCATATTGACACACGAGCTAGACTTGATTAGCAAGCGCCTGCTTGTCTGTTTTGTTGTGGAAATATGATCAAATACGACTTCCAAAAACCCTCAACCATCCCGATTTTGGATGTTCAAGGCATGCCACCCCTCTTAAAGCTCAAGAAGCGCCGTTTTCAATGCAAAAGCTGTCGCGAGGTGGTCGTCTCTCAAACCTCATTAGTGAAAAGAAACTGCCAAATCTAGCAACCGGTCTGGGCTAAAATCACACAGCTTCTAACAGATACCTTAAGCAATGCCGCTATCGCTAGGCAATGTCATGTCTCA
>NZ_JBLOJT010000101.1:0-6101 GCF_047785745.1 Streptococcus pluranimalium
AAGAAAATCAGTATTAAAGATGTCGAAACATCTATTTCTGAAGACAGTTTATCTCATATCTTGTATTTTGGAAGGAAAACATGCTATTATTGTCGTCAATTTTCACCAGTTTTAAAAGAGTTCAATCAATTAGTAGGTGGTAGTATTGAATATTATGATCTTGATGGAGAAGATTTTGATGACAGAGCGAGAGATTTATTGTTTAGTACTATCGGTATTCCAGGGATTCCAACTGTATTGGTTATTAATAATGGCGTAGCTATTTTAGGATGGATTGGTGGAGGAATCAATGCTCAAGAGCTTTATGATTATTTATTTTTAGGAATTGCTCCTAAGAATTTATTAATAACCTCTGATTCGGAAGAAGCAGCTTTACCTGATGAGGCAGAAAGGGCTGGGAGTGGAAGTGAAGCTTCTATTGATAAAACTAACATTCAAATTGAAGAAAAGATTGATTATGAAAGTACTATTCTACCAAATAAGCCTAGAAAAACAGATATTAAAGAAGAGATTTTCCAGTTTTCTAAAAAGCCATATAGATTAGATAAAAAAATAGCGCCAAAAAATTGGGTACTTCTAAATGTGGATTCTACTGTATATCATAGCACGAGCTCTGATGGATTTCTTGACAAGAAGAACTTACCAGAAACGGGAGAAAACGAAGCATCTATCGGTTTAAAAGCCTTTTTGGGTTTTATTTTTGCAGTTATTGGACTACTTGTAAATAATAGAGAATCTGAACGAAAGAGTAAAAACTAGAATAAAGTTAACATTAAATTTTCTGCTCTCTTTATGAGTAATGTTGTTTAATAATTTTCCTATAATATTGATTAATCATCAAAAATATACGATAATTGCTTTGCAGTGTGCATTATCTGTTGTTTAATTGTAATAATTTGAAAACTATATAAATATCATTAAAAAAGAATGCTATGTCATTTGAAGTGACTCTAAAAAGTTAGATATTCTATTTAAGCTAAGGATATAGTTGCGTATTGCACAGAACTCAGTACTTTTCTACCTTTTGTCAAGGATATCAAGGTATTAACTGAAGTAATGTTATGGATACACTTGAGAAGAATCTTTCGATCATAAGGTTTCCCACGTTTGGTAATATGCTCTTGAGAGAGTTGCCAGATTCATAGTGTTTAAGATTAATCCCAATAAAATCATTAATGTGATTGGCAGACTGAAAATGGCGAATATCTCCGATTTCGTCTATAAAATTTATTGCAGTTGTTTCTGTGATACCTGGGATAGAAAGAATAATCTCGTATTCTGGTAAAGGCTGAGCTAACCCCCAATCGTTAGATTTTGTGTCTAACTTTTGGGGTGCAGTTCATTTTTGCTCTTTTTTCCGTATTCCTTCAAATAAAATAACCATTTAGGACGATTCGGTGACAGTTTAGGATTTTGCGTTATGTATAGTGATATTTTTTGATATATATTATTTAAGCATTACATAGGAGGATAAGAATTGATGTGTCTCATTAATCCTCTAGTTTCTAATAAAAGGTTAGAAGATCATAAAAAGAATTAGAGAGATCTTTAGAGGACTTTAATGCTTTAAAACAAATTCAAGGATTACTGAATTCGGAAGATTGGGAAGAAACGAGAAACGATGATAATAATGAAAAAATGATTCAAAAAATTAATACTTTAGATTATTTGAATCATCCAACTACGATTTCATGTGTCTATATTGTGAGGAATGAAGAAAAACATATCATAAGCAGTATTAAAAGCGTTAATTCGCTAGTTGATGAAATTATTATTGTAGATACTGGATCAACTGATGATACATTGACTAAAATTCGAGAGCTTAAAAATTCAAAGATAAAGGTCTTTCATTTCACTTGGTGTGACGATTTTTCTAAAGCAAGAAATTATGCTATTTCTAAAGCAACATCAGCTTGGTTACTTATATTGGATGCTGATGAAATTATTGAAGAAAACACTATTTTAAAGTTTTTATTGACATATTTAATTTCCATTGATGATTTTAATGACACAGTTTTTAACTTAAATGTCATTAGAGGGGAAGATTCATATAAGACTGGTAAGGTAGTAAAAAATTCGTCAAACTTAAAATATAAAGGAAGGGTTCATGAAACATTTTATTCGGAAAATCAAGAAGTTTCATATGCTAATATAAAATTAAACATATTTGGAATTAAAAGAGTAAGTCAAAAAAAGATAGAATATTATAATTCTCTATTGCTAGAGACAATGAAAGACTATCCTTATGATAGTAGATGGGGATATTTATTCTTAAGAGATAATTTTAAAAATCTATCATTTCAACAGATGCTAAGTTATAGTAAGCAAGCTATTATTAATGATGAAAACGATATTTCGGAAAGTAATTATATTTGGAATTATTATTCTGTTAAGATTTTGTTGTTATTAATGTATAAAACATTAGAAACCGATGGTGATGAAACATTTTTATATCTACTAAAAATCATTGAATCAAAATGTTGCTCACTTGAAGATGTTATATATTTAAAGTATTGTTACGAAATAAAAAAATATTTGGAATATGGCAGTTTTAAGCTAGCACAATTTTTAAATGACTTTGTAAATTCAGACGATAGTGATAATATATTTTCAAAAAATGCTAAACATTCCCTTTTAGCTACATTTTTATTTTTAGGAGGTTTCCCAGAGAAAAGCAAGAATATTTTTAATGAACTAAATAAAAAGGATAATGATATCACATATTTTTTAAATAAAAATTTTATTGATGATTGGCTTAAATAATAAGAGAAATATAGAGGGGGAGCAAATAATGTTTATGAAGAAACTATATGGAAAATCTTTTGAAGAAGTTTATATTGTGGACTTTTCATCATTATCAGAGACGCCATTGTTCAGTAAGGAATTCAATAAAATAGGTACCTGGTTTATTACTACAGGGAAAAGATGGATTTGTCATACTGAGATTCCTAAGGAAGAATTTAAGAATATGATATTGAGTAATTTAAAATCAGAAGAGATTGATAAGGTGGAGTTTTATAAAGATTATATTCCATTTTCGACTAATCATGAATTACCACTTTGAGAAAATTCTTTTTCGTTTGTTATTAATTATTCTTATTCTCTATTATATTTCATAGCTTTATTATTCGGGAGGTAACTGATAAAAAAAATTGATGATTATAAATTGATGTCTAGTGAGCTATTAGAAGAATTAAGCGGTGGAGCCACAAGTACGAGGTGTAAATTAGCAATTGCTACGTGCGCGCATGACACTATTTTAGGAGCACTTGGAACATCTAATCCGGGTAGTTCATGTGCATATATGAGGAAGGTTTGCAAATAACATTAATGAAAGAATAGGGATATTTTAATGAAATGGACGATATTTTCGTCCATTTTTTATATTTTTTCTTTCATAATGTGATTTTTTCTCAAAATTATATTTATGTTTATTTACTATTTTGTTATATTATTTTTAACGGTAATTTTCCATTTAGGAAGTTTAAGTAACTGTTTAGGATTTCCTCGTATCAGACGACTACTACTATGATATCCTTTCTTTAGGGGGGTATATACATGACTGCTATTGTTTTTAGAATAAATCGTAACTATAAGAAACTTCCTTTATCAAGTGTGTATTATATTGAAACTCATCCTACTAAACCTCACAATTTAAGAATGATGACAGATGTTGGTACATTTGATTTTTTTGATAATCTAAATAACCTAGAGAAATGTTATCCGAACTATCTTGTAAGGTGTCATAGAAGTTGTTTAGTGAATGTTTCTAAGATTAAAGAAATTTAGTTTAGTAATAAAACAGTAATCTTGAAAAGTTCAGATGATATGCGAGTGTCTTTCTCAAGGAGACGTTATAAATACCTGTTACAGTCATGGTTAACAGATAAGGAGAAATAAGATGAACATTTTTGTGCTAGAGGATGATTTTGCACAACAGACAAGAATGGAAAAGATTATTCAGAAAATTACTACGAAACACAAGATACCACTTAGGAGATTTGAAGTATATGGTAAACCAGATCAATTGTTGGCTGCTTCTGAAGATAAGGGGACCATTCAATTATTTTTCTTGGATATTGAAATAAACAATGAAGAAATGAAGGGCTTAGAAGTGGCTAAAAAAATCACTACTAAAGATTCTCGAGCTCATGTTGTTTTTGTGACAACGCATTCGGAATTTATGTCTTTGTCTTTTAGGTATCAAATTAAAGCCCTAGACTATATTGATAAAGAGTTGGATACCCTTGATTTTGAACAGCGTATTGAAGATAGCATCTTATATACACAAACCAGAGATAGCAAGACGGTAGCAGAAGATTTCTTTTATTTTGAATCAAGATATAACCAAATCCAGTATCCTTTTAATGACCTACTTTATATAGAAACATCTCCACGTCCACACCGTGTTATTCTTCATACGACAAATGATAGAATGGAATTTACAGCTAGTTTATCGGATGTTATGAAGAAAGATAAGCGCTTATTACAGTGCCATAGGTCATATCTTGTTAACCCATCGAATATTATAAAGGTCGATAGACATGAACGGATTGCTTATTTAAAAGACGGTTCTACCTGTCTGGTAGCGAGACATAAATTAAATCTTCTACTGAAATCTATAAAAGACTTGCATTGATTGGAGAAATGATGGATCTAGCCATTGATTTAATAAGTGTCATATTTAGAATAGCAGTTGATATTGTTTTATTTTCTAGAATTTCTGGAAGAAAATTTACAATAAAGGATTGTCCTTTAGTTTTGTTAATTTATTTACTTTTTCCAACTATTTTAACTTTTTTAGAGCAGTCATTTTACAGCAAATTTAGCATACTAGATTACCTATTAGAGCCATTTAGAATTAGTATTTTAGCTTTTGTTTATATGAGAGGACTACCCATTTCATTAATTCTTTTTTATGGTCTGTCATCATCCATTTTACAAAACCTTTTTTATCGTTTCCATTCTTTTTTCCTTTTTCCAATTTGGGGTTGGGATAATAGTATGTTAGAAATAACATCTTACTGGATAGTTTTTTATTTTTCCTCTTTTATCGGTGCTATGTGGTTTATAAGGTGGTCAGGATATGATTTCAAACAATTAAAGAATAGAGCCTTGGACATTAAGGAAAAGCAACTTCTTCGTGTTGCTAATATAAATACGATTTTTTATTTTTTTAGTATAGAATTACTAACTTATCAGGAATTTGATTTAAACATCGATACACTTAGTCTCAGAAGATTGTTAGTTAGCATTGAGTTACTTATTTTTATTGGCATTATTAATCAACTCGATAGGCGATTGAAAATTCATTATCAAGAACAGATTCAATTTCAACAAGAACTACAATTAATAAACATGGAAAATTATAGCAACCAAGTTGAAGGACTCTATAAGGAAGTTCGTAGTTTTCGACATGACTATGCTAACCTTTTAACAACTTTGAAGTTAGGAATTGAGAATAAAGATATAAATTTAATTGAAGATATCTACCAGTCGGTACTCAAAGATTCAAATAAATCTTTGAGGGGCCATAAGTTTGATATTGCTAGACTATCAAATATTGATAATTCTGCTCTCAAAAGTCTTTTGGCAGCTAAATTTAGTCAGGCCCGTGAGTTTGGGATTGATATTAGGTTGGAAGTTCCTGAAGTTATTAAGCCTCAGGGAATGGATTTGGTTGATTTTATAACGATTGTTTCAATTCTATGCGATAATGCAATAGAAGCAGCAACGGAGACAGAAAAACCAGAGATACAAATTGCTTATTTACTTTTTGAAAATTATCAATCCTTTGTCATCGAAAACTCTAGCCCAAAATTATATGTTTCAACAAACGATCTTTACAGTTATGGTTGTAGCTCAAAAGGAAGTAAAAGAGGTGTTGGACTTTATAATGTTATGAAGATTATGGAACGTTATCCAAATGTATCGATTCAAACGCAGAATAATGAACATAAATTTTCTCAAACTTTGGAAATAAATAAAAAGACGCTTAGATAAACATGTAACTGAACTGCACCCCAAAAGTTAGACACAAAATCTAACAATTGGGGTGCTTTTTGTATGAAATTAAGTTATGAAGATAAATTAACAATTTA
>NZ_JBLOJT010000102.1:0-6082 GCF_047785745.1 Streptococcus pluranimalium
TGTCATTTTGAGAAATGATTACGAATAAATAGGTAAGGAGGTTTTATGGTTCAAGATTTAGCAAAGGAACTGATTGTTCAGGCAGTCGAATATGAAGCTCAAGATGTTTATATCATTCCTAGAAAGGATGATTACGATGTTTTTATGCGTATTAATGACGAGAGGAGATTTATTGAAACTCATGGCTTTGATCGGATGGCTAGTCTTATTAGTCACTTTAAATTTGTGGCAGGAATGACTGTTGGGGAAAAGCGCCGAAGTCAACTAGGATCTTGTGAGTATGATATTGGTAGTGCTGAGCTAGTTTCTTTACGCCTATCAACTGTTGGAGATTATCGAGGGCATGAGAGTTTGGTAATTCGCCTGCTGTATGATGGGCGTCAGGACTTACGCTATTGGTTCAATGGTATGCGTAATATCATAGCAGAACTTAATTCCAGAGGTCTATATCTTTTTTCGGGACCGACTGGGAGCGGCAAAACGACTCTCATGTATCAATTGTTAAAGGAAAAATGTAAAGATAAACAGATTATTTCTATTGAAGATCCGGTTGAAATCAAGGATGATAGCATTTTACAATTACAGCTTAATGAAGATATTGGTATGACTTACGATAGTCTGATTAAGTTGTCGTTGAGACATCGTCCAGATGTATTGGTTATTGGTGAAATTCGGGATACGCAAACAGCGCAAGCAGCTATTCGGGCTAGTTTGACTGGTGCTACAGTCTTTGCAACCATTCATGCTAAGAGTATTCCAGGTGTTTATTACCGCATGATAGAATTGGGTGTTTCTAAAGATGATCTAAAAAATAGTCTATCGGGAGTTTGTTATCAACGTTTGATAGGAGGAGGTGGATTGATAGATGTGGCAAAAGATAAGTTCCAGGATCACTCACCAAGCCAGTGGAACCAATACTTGGTTGAGCTTTTTGAAGCAGGATATATCACTGAGGAGCAGGTTAAAACCGAGAGTATTAGCTATTCAGAAGCAGGTTAAAATCATAAAACTCTTTAATACTCTTTTGTCCTCGGGCTTTAATCTACCTGAAACGGTTGATTTCCTGAAGCGTAGTCAACTGATACCAGATAAACAGGTTCAAATCATGTATGAAACCTTGTTAGCTGGTTTTGGGTTACCGGTTTTGATGAAAAATTTGGGTTTTTCAGATACGGTTGTAACGCAGCTATCTTTGGCAGAAACACATGGTAACAGTCAAAAGACTTTGTCTAAAATTGAAAATTATTTAAGACAGGTTAGTTCGGTTAAGAAAAAGCTGGTTGAAGTGGGATCTTACCCTATTGTGTTATTAGTTTTTTTGGTTTTAATCATGCTGGGGCTAAAACATTATCTCTTGCCTCAGTTAGCTGAAGGTAACACAGCGACAGCCATCTTAGAATATTTTCCTCAGTTCTTTTTAGGTGGGCTGTTCTTAAGTGCAATCCTTATCTTTTTAGCTGTTAGGATGGCACCAAAGGTGGAAGCACTGAGGCTTTATCGGTTTTTGAGTAGTCTTCCTTTTTTGGGCAGTCTTATCAAAGTTTATTTGACGGCTTATTATGCACGTGAATGGGGAAATCTTTTGGGGCAGGGGGTTGAGATGACAAGGGTTGTGTCGCTCATGCAGGAACAGGAATCGCGACTTTTTGTAAGTATTGGTCGAGATATGCAGGCGGCACTTTTAACTGGTCAATCCTTTCATGCTAAGGTTTTAGAGTATCCATTCTTCTTGAAAGAGTTAAGTCTTATCATTGAGTATGGTAATGCCAAAGGGCATCTTGGTCAAGAGTTAGAAGTTTTCTCCGAAGAGCTTTGGGAACAGTTTTTTTATCGTGTGAATAGGGCTATGCAGTTGGTTCAGCCCCTTATTTTTGTCATGGTTGCCTTGATGATTGTCATGATCTATGCAGCTATGCTTTTACCAATGTATCAATCTATGGAGGTTATGTAAGTGACATATTATTGGAAACAAATTAAACGAAAAAGTGTTAAAGGGTTCACACTTTTGGAGATGCTTTTCGTGCTTCTTATCATCAGTGTGCTTATGCTTTTGTTTGTGCCTAATTTGAGCAAGCAAAAGGCGGCTGTTGATGAGAAAGGAAAGGCAGCAGTGGTGAAGGTTGTCGAGAGTCAGATGGAATTGTATGAAATGAAAGAAGATGCCAAACCATCTATTCAACAATTAGTTGATAGTGGTTATATTACGCAAAAGCAAGCTGATACTTATGCGGAAGCTAAGAAGTAAGAAAGTCGAGGGTTTTACGTTAATTGAAGCTCTCTTAACCTTATCTGTGATTATTTTTTTGACCTTAGCGACTAGTGGTTCTATCAAAACTATTTTTAATCAGGTGCAAAATCAGCTTTTTTTCGTGACCTTTGAGCAGGTTTATCGAGAAACGCAGCGTTTAAGTGCTAGCCGGGAAAAGGAAACTGTGCTGCGAATTACAGGTCGTTATCTGGAGAATCCTTTGGGGCGCTATCCGGTACCAGATACTGTGGTCTTAGAAAAAGAACAGCAACTGGTTTTTAATCAATCTGGTGGTAATTCTTCTTTGGCTAAAATCGTTTTTAAAGCATCTGGGGAGCGTATAACTTATCAACTATATTTAGGGAGTGGTCAATATCAAAAGAAAGAGGATTAGAGCTTATATTTTGTGGGAGAGTCTTTTAGCGACAGCCATTCTAGCCAGCTTAATGAGTCTTCTGTTGGGACAGCTAACCCATCATCAAAGGCAATTAAGGGAGTTGAATGAGCAAGCGCATATCCTAACACTAGCGGTTATGGCAGTGCAAACGCAGCAAAGCCATTTAAAGAAGAATGGTTATGAGGTCGGTATTAATCAATCGGGAGCTGAAACCACTATTAAATCTAATGAGAAGGAGATTTTCCGTGTTAAAACATTATCACCTTAAGGCATTCACCTTGATGGAGTGTTTAGTGGGCCTTCTTGTATTGTCAGGTTCTATTCAAGTTTACCAAGCCATGACTAAGGTGACTTCAACTCATGTTCAAGAACTCAGCCAACCTAAAGATCAGGACTGGTTGCTCTTTTGCCAGCAATTTCGCTCAGAATTAGCAGGTTCTCAGTTGGTTAAAGTATCTGATGATAGATTAGTCATCTTGAAAAATACCCAAACCTTGGCTTTTGGTAAATCGAAAAAAAAGGATTTTCGCAAAACGAGCGGCGATGGTCGCGGCTTTCAACCTATGATTTATAACATAGAGTCAGCTCATTTTAGGCGATTTAATCAGACCATCAGTGTTCAATTCATTTTTAAAGATGGAAGGGTGCGTGAATTTCTCTATGCTTTTGAAAAAGAGACTTAAAGCGGGTGTGCTCTTATATGCACTCTTGATGTCAGCAGTCCTATCCTTGCTTTTAAATATCTATACCCAGCGTCTAAAGGCAGCTTATCGTATTCAAGAAGCACAATTAGTATCTAGTCAGGCATACCTTTTGGCAGAGTTAGCCAAGCCCTTAGCTAAAGAAGTTTCTGGGGAAATCCTCTTTGATAAGGGGAGGGTAGTTTACCAGTTTCGTGGGGATACTTTAGAGATGATTGTGACTACTAATCAGCAAGAATTCACCTATCAATTTCTCAAAGAAGCTCTGCCATTGCCAAAAGACAAAGAAGAAAAGATAAGGTCTAAAAAGGAAGAAAAAATATTTCAAACAAGTTCTGATACGGGCTCTGAGCCTTTATAATGTCACAGAAATTTGGTATCATAGTCAAGTATCGGAGGACTTATGAATTTTGAAAAAATCGAATCAGCCTATCAGTTGATTTTAGAAAATACTCAGCTTATTGAAAATGACATTAAGACCAATATTTACGATGCTTTGATTGAGCAAAATGCCTTTTATTTGGGTGCTGAAAATGCTCCTACAAAAGTGGCTGAAAATAATCAAGCCTTGAAAGATTTGCAACTGAGTAAAGAAGAATGGCGTCGTGCCTATCAGTTCGTGTTTATCAAGGCTAGTCAGACTGAGAAACTTCAAGCCAATCACCAGTTTACACCGGATGTGATCGGCTTCTTGGTGCTTTATCTTTTGGAAAATTTGACCAGTCAAGAGCATTTGGATGTGATTGAAATCGGTAGTGGTACTGGCAATTTGGCGCAAACCCTTCTCAATAATAGTAATCGTGATTTAGACTATCTCGGTTTGGAGTTGGATGATTTATTGATTGATTTATCAGCTTCGATAGCTGAAGTGATGGGAGCAAATGTTAGCTTCGTTCAAGAAGATGCAGTGCGTCCACAGATTTTAAAAGAGAGTGACGTCATCATCAGTGATTTACCAGTTGGTTATTATCCGAATGACGCTATCGCTAAACGTTATCAAGTAGCTGCTACTGATGAGCATACTTATGCGCATCATCTCTTGATGGAGCAATCCTTGAAGTATTTGAAAAAAGATGGTCTAGCGATTCTTTTGGCACCGACTAATCTCTTAACTAGTGGGCAAAGTGATCTTTTGAAAAAATGGTTGGCAGGTTATGCAGATATCTTGGCAGTGATTACCTTACCAGAAACTTTATTTGGTAATCCGGCTAAGGCTAAATCTCTGTTTCTCTTGCAAAAGCAGGATACAACTAAGCCGGAGACTTTTGTTTATCATTTGTCAGATGTTCAAAATCCGGAAATTTTACAGGATTTTATGGAAAATTTGAAAATCTGGAAAGATGATAATGCCATTTAGGAAAAATTTTTGCTATAATGGTTAGTGTATTACAGTAAACGATTTCAGAAGAGGTGACTTATGTCTAAAACAATTGCAATTAACGCTGGTAGCTCAAGTCTTAAATGGCAACTTTATAAGATGCCTGAAGAGGAAGTACTTGCTGCTGGTATTATTGAGCGTATTGGTTTGAAAGATTCTATTTCTACCGTTAAATTTGATGGTAAAAAAGAAGAAGAAGTGCGTGACATCGTAGATCATGTTGAAGCAGTTAAAATCCTTCTTAGCAATTTGACTAGTTTTGGTATTATCGAATCATTTGATGAGATTACCGGTGTTGGACACCGTGTTGTAGCTGGTGGTGAAATCTTCAAAGAGTCAACACTTATCGATGATAGGGTTTTGGCGCAAATCGAAGAATTATCAGCTCTAGCACCCCTTCATAATCCAGCTAATGCAGCTGGTATCCGTGCCTTCAAAGAGATTTTGCCAGATACCACATCTGTAGCAGTCTTTGATACAGCATTTCATGCTACGATGCCAGAGGTTGCATATCGCTACCCAGTACCTAACCGTTTTTACACAGACTATCAAGTTCGTAAATATGGAGCGCATGGAACAAGTCATTATTATGTTTCTCGTGAGGCAGCAAAACTTCTTGGTAAACCCCTTGAAGATTTGAAACTGATTACTGCTCATATTGGTAACGGTGTTTCTCTTTCTGCGATTGACGGTGGAAAATCTATTGATACCTCTATGGGGTTCACGCCTTTAGCTGGACCTATGATGGGAACACGTTCTGGTGATATTGATCCTGCAATTATTCCTTACTTGGTAGAGACAGTCGATGGTCTTGATACAGCAGCTGATGTGATTAGTGTCTTAAATAAAGAATCTGGGGTTTTAGGTGTCACAGAAAATTCAAGTGACATGCGTGACCTTAGTGCAGGTGTCGAGGCAGGCGATGAAAAGAGTATACTTGCTCATGATATGTATGTTGATCGTCTAAAAAAATTCATTGGTCAATACTTTGCTGTTCTTAATGGAGCAGATGCGCTTATTTTTACAGCGGGTGTAGGTGAGAATGATATAGATACTCGTCGTCGTATTGTTGAAGAGTTGTCATGGTTTGGCATGAAGCTTGATCCAGAAAAAAATGTTTTTGGTTATGCTGGTGATATTTCAACAGCTGATTCAAGCGTAAAAGTTTTGGTTATTCCAACAGATGAAGAACTTGTGATTGCACGTGATGTTGAACGCCTAAAAAAATAAGGACCTGATAGTTTTGAGATATTACCTTATAGTTGATAGTGAAAAAACAAATGGTTCTTCGTCAACTGTAGTGGGTGACTGATAGCTAACATCTAGAGAGAATCGTTCTGGTTCTCTCTTTTTGTCTT
>NZ_JBLOJT010000103.1:0-6017 GCF_047785745.1 Streptococcus pluranimalium
CTTTAGTGTAGAACACTTTATAGATTCTGTCTAGTTTAGTGTAACCGATTCACTTCTTTTTTGTCTTGTAGGTCTCACATCTATTGTAACGCTACATAGGTATTGAAATACTAAAATTTTTGTATTTGGCACCCTTATAAAAATGTGATAAAATAGAAGGGTTAAATTCATGTATTAGTATAAGAAAGTATTAGTTTATGCGTAAAATAGTTATTAACGGAGGGAACCCTCTGCAAGGCGACGTAGCCGTTTCGGGTGCTAAAAATAGTGTTGTCGCTTTGATTCCGGCTGTTATTTTAGCTGATGATGTCGTCATATTAGATAGTGTTCCTGCTATCTCAGATGTGGATAGCTTGGTTGAGATTATGGAAATCATGGGAGCTAGTATCAAACGTTATGATGATACGCTTGAGATTGACCCTCGTGGTGTTAAAAATATTCCAATGCCATACGGTAAAATCAATAGTCTTCGTGCTTCTTATTATTTTTATGGTAGTCTTTTAGGACGTTTTTCTGAAGCTACTGTTGGTTTACCTGGTGGTTGTGATCTTGGTCCTCGTCCGATTGATTTACATCTAAAAGCTTTTGAAGCAATGGGAGTAAAGGTCTCTTATGAAGGTGAGTCCATGCGACTTGCTACTGAAAATGGGGAACCTATTCATGGAACTCATATTTATTTTGATACTGTAACGGTTGGAGCAACGATTAATACCATGCTTGTAGCAGTAAAAGCTCAAGGGCGTACAGTTATTGAAAATGCAGCTCGTGAACCTGAAATTATTGATGTAGCAACTTTATTAAATAATATGGGAGCTCGTGTTCGTGGTGCTGGTACAGACGTCATTACCATTGACGGAGTAGATTGTTTAAGTGGTACACGTCATCAAGTTATTCCAGATCGTATTGAAGCTGGTTCTTATATTGCTTTGGCAGCGGCAGTAGGTAGTGGTGTTAGAATTACAAATGTTCTATACGAGCATTTAGAGCCATTCATTGCTAAGCTGGAAGAAATGGGCGTGCGAATGACGGTTGAGGAAGATTCCATTTTTGTTGAAAAACAAGGTAACTTAAAAGCAGTCTCTATAAAAACTTCTCCTTATCCAGGATTTGCTACGGATTTACAACAACCACTGACTCCTCTATTGTTGAAGGCAGAAGGTCGTGGCACAATCTTTGATACGATTTATGAAAAGCGCGTCAACCATGTACCAGAATTAGCTCGTATGGGCGCAAAAATCTCTGTGGTTGGTGATCAGGTTGTCTATGATGGTCCAAGTCAGCTCACCGGTGCAGAAGTGAGAGCAACTGATTTGCGTGCGGGAGCAGCTCTTGTGACAGCTGGTTTAATGGCTGAAGGACGTACGGAAATTTCAAATATTGAGTTCATTCTGCGTGGTTATTCTAATATCATTGAGAAACTACGCGCTCTAGGTGCTGATATTACATTAATTGAAGAATAAAATAAAGGTTGAGGATAGAAATCCCAGCCTTTTTCTGGTGAGTATCATTATCAGATAGAACAATGCCATATCATGATGATTTAGCCTTAGATGCAGTGACAGCTCTTGTGAAAAGATATCTGTTTTATAACTAACTTTGTCCCCTGATATAGCAACAGTTTAACTGTTATGCTATAATTTTAGTATGTCAGTAGCACTTAAATTAGCGCAGTTTGCCACCTTTGAAACTGAAAGGCTCTTTTTTCGCCCTTTTTCTTATCCAGACTTAGACGATTTTGCAGATATTGTTTTAAACCCTCGTGTGACAAGGTTCATACATCCGAGCTATCAAAACAAGCAGGAAGCGGCAGAATTGCTAATAGAAGCCTTTATGAAAGAACCTTTGGGAAAATGGGCTATTGTTAACCAAAAAACGAGTAAAGTGATTGGTGCAATTCGCCTAGAAAATAGAGATGACCGACATAAGCGCGTAGAGATAAGTTATTTTTTATCAGAAGAATTCTGGCACCAAGGTTTTATGTCAGAGAGCCTTAGGGCCCTACTTAATCTCTGTTTCAAGGAATTCAAGATTCGTGTTATTGATATTATTGTTCATGAGGAGAATATAGCGAGCCAAGCTTTAGCGGAAGCGTGTGGGTTCAAAATAAAAGAGCGTTTCAAGGGAAGCGATCGCTACACTCATAAAATGAGGCGGTATACCCGTCTGGAATTACAAGGTGAGGATTATCATTATGAGTAAGCATCAGGAAATTCTTGATTATTTAGAAAATTTAAGAATTGGTAAACGTGTCAGTGTCCGTAGTATTTCAAATCATTTAAATGTTAGTGATGGAACAGCATATCGTGCAATCAAAGAGGCTGAAAATAGAGGGATTGTTGAAACGAGACCCAGAAGTGGGACTGTACGCGTTGAAAATAAGAAAAAAATTAGTCTTGAAAAAATAACGTTTGCTGAAATTGCTCGTATTAGCGATTCGGAAGTAGTGGCAGGAAGAGACGGTTTATCTCAAGAATTCAGCAAGTTTTCAATTGGTGCCATGACGCTAGAAAATATCTTGGATCACTTGGTTTCTGGAGGTTTGCTTATCGTTGGTGATCGTGAAGATATTCAGTTATTAGCCTTGGAACATGGTAATGCTATCTTGGTGACAGGTGGTTTTTCAATTTCTGAGCTAGTTAAGGATACAGCTGATAAATTAGCTATTCCTGTTATGGTAACGGCCTATGACACTTTCAGTGTTGCAACTTTAATTAATAGAGCTATTTCCAATGTTAAAATCAAAACAGATATCAAAACAGTAGGTCAAATTTATTTAGCTAAGGATGATTATGGCTGTTTAATAGATACGGATTTAGTATCTACTTATCATGATTTAGTAAAGGAAACAAATCATGTACGTTTTCCAGTTATTGACAGTAAGAATCGTGTCGTTGGCATTGTCAGCATGCGAGATGTGATTGGTAAAGATCAGCAGTTACAAATTCGAAAAGTGATGGCAAAAACGCCAGTCACAACGAATCCTAATATTAGTTTGGCGACTGTTAGTCAAAAGATGGTTTTTGAAGATTTTGATATGCTTCCAGTTGTCGATAAATCGAAAGATTTTCTTGGTGTTGTGACACGTCGGCACGTAATGGAAACCTTGAAAAATCTTTCTAAGACACATATTCATAGTTATAGTGAGCAGTTTGTTTCAAACTTAGAAGTTCTAAAAGATGGGCGTTTTCAGTTTGTGGTCGAGCCACATATGATTGATAATTCGGATAGCCTGGCTTACGGTGTATTAACAGAATTTTTGAAAGAAGCGACCATGACCCTTTTAACGAAGCGTCATCAAAAGAATATCATTATTGAACAAATGATGGTATACTTTTTACAGGCTTTACAAATTGATGACTTTTTAACCATTACGCCCAAAGTTATTGCGGAAAGTCGTCGTAGCATGACTCTTGATATTGATGTAACATCAGCAGAACAACTAGTCGTTAAAGCAATCATCACTACGAAGATGACTTAGATAAAAAGATTGAATAGTAGGAGAATAATGTAAACATGATAACATTAAAATCAGCGCGTGAAATTGAAGCGATGGATCGTGCAGGGGACTTTTTAGCAAGTATTCACATTGGCTTGAGAGAGATTATTAAGCCGGGTGTTGATATGTGGGAAGTTGAAGAATATGTTCGTCGTCGCTGTAAAGAAGAAAATGTTCTTCCATTACAGATAGGGGTAGATGGTCATCTTATGGATTATCCCTATGCGACTTGTTGTGGGCTAAACGATGAAGTTGCTCATGCCTTTCCACGCCATTATATTTTACAAGATGGTGATCTTTTAAAAGTAGATATGGTTTTGAGTGAACCTTTGGATAAATCAATTATTGATGTATCAAAGCTTAATTTTGATAATGTTGCTGAGATGAAGAAACACACCGAATCTTATGCTGGTGGATTAGCTGATTCTTGTTGGGCTTATGCAGTAGGTGACGTTTCAGATGATGTGAAACAGTTGATGGATGTCACCAAAGAAGCTATGTACATTGGTATTGAGAAGGCTTTTGTTGGTAATCGTATCGGTGATATTGGTGCAGCTATTCAAGAGTATGCTGAGAGTCATGGCTACGGTGTTGTTCGAGATCTTGTTGGGCATGGTGTGGGGCCGACGATGCATGAAGCACCAAATGTTCCACATTATGGTACAGCAGGTAAAGGTCTTCGCTTAAAAGAAGGAATGGTCCTGACCATTGAACCAATGATCAATACAGGAACTTGGGAAATTGATACAGATATGAAAACTGGTTGGGCACATAAAACCCTTGATGGTGGTCTATCTTGCCAATACGAACATCAGTTTGTGATTACAAAAGAAGGTCCAGTTATTTTGACCAGTCAAGGTGAAGAAAGAACTTACTAGAGAGAGTTTCCGTGAAAAAACTAATTTCAAGACTACAGTCCAGTGATTTTGTTAAATACTTTTTAGAATTGTTTCGCACTTCAGAAATGGATTTATCCAGTATTGCTGTGGCTTACTATCTTCTTTTAACTATATTTCCTTTCTTTGTGCTCCTAGCTAATATCTTTCCATATATCAATATCAATACAGATCAGATACTCATGTTCTTACAAGAAAATTTACCTGAAGAATTGTATCAGACAACATCTGGTATTGTTATTAATATTTTCAATGAACCTAATACTGGCTTGGTTTGGATTTCGATTGCGACTGGATTATGGACTATGTCACGAAGTATGACCTTTTTGCAAAAATCCATTAACAAAGCTTATGGTGTTCAAGATCACAGAGATATTGTCTTAGGTTATCTCTTTGGTTTTTTATCAAGTCTTGTAGTCATTTTATTTTTAGCGATTGCTATTTTGTTATCAACGTTTGGTAAAGCTGCTTTGCATTTGCTCTATTCGAATTATCCATTTGATCCCAAATTGTTTGATCTTTTGATGAGTTTAACTCAGCCGGTTACAGCAGCAGTGTTTTTTATTGCTTTAGGGGTTCTTTATTACATTTTGCCGAATGTTCATATTCGTAACATTAAGTATATTATTCCTGGAACTGTATTTACAGCGGTCGTTTTTATGACTATGACTAGCCTTTTTGGACGTTACGTGAGTTCTATGATGGATCGTTTAGACAATCTTAGAATGTTTGGTTCCATTACGATTTTAGCGGTTATGCTTTGGTTTACTGTTTTTGCTAAAGTGATTATTTTTGGGGCGATTTTAAATGCATCTTACCAAAAGAAACATATGGATGAGTTTGAAACACGAGATGGTAATGTTATAAGTTTCATTCAGAATACTTTAAATAATGAGGATAAAGAAAACTAAACTGATTAGGTGTAGAGAGCTCTGGATTTAGTTATAAATAAGAATATTTTGGCTCTTCTCCAACTGTAGTGAATGACTTATAGCTAAGCACGAGAGGAGACAAAAGTGTCTTCTCTTTTTGCAAGTTCAAAGTGATAAAGATGCATGTTTAAAAAATTTCAAAGTTTCTGAATCCAAAAGTCTGTCGTTTGGTACCCTTGATTACTTTGTTTATTATCTTCAAGCACAGTAATAATTTTTCTGGTCTCAAAATTTTGAGCGATAAAGGATAACTGGCCTTTATCGCTCGAAAATTCATTCCAGGACAGGATGGCAGGTAGCTTCTCAAAAGTTTCTTTGATTTGGAAGTTTTCCAGTTGTCTTTGAACAGTTGCTATCGAGACATGACATGACCTAGCGATGGCGGCATTGCTTAAGGTATTGATCAGAAGCTGTGTGATTTGAGATCAGACTGGTTGCGAGATTTGGTGGTTCTTTTTAACTAATGGGCTTTGTGCAGCGACAACCTTACGACAGTCTTTGTATTGAAATCTCCGTTTCTTTAGTTTTAAAAGGGAGAGCATACCTTGGAGATCTAGTATTGGGATGGTTGAAGGCTTTTGGAAGTCGTCTTTGCTCATATTCCCACGACAAAACAGACAAATCGGTGCATGGTAATCAAGTTTAGCTCGTATTTCAATGTGAGATTGGTATTTTAAAACAAATAAAATACTA
>NZ_JBLOJT010000104.1:0-5942 GCF_047785745.1 Streptococcus pluranimalium
ATCAAACGCCAAGCTTTTGGCTTTAAGAAATTCAAAAACTTTAAAACCAAAATACTCATCGCTTTAAACACTCAAAAAGAGAGAACCGGAACGATTCTCTCTAGATGTTAATTATAAGTCACCCACTACAGTTGACGAAGAACCCTATTGTCTCTCTTTTGTTTTGGGATAAAAAAACTCTTCCCCAAAGAGAAGAGTTGAAATCTGAGTTAATTAGTATATACCTAAAATTAACGACGGATTTCTTTGATACGTGCAGCTTTACCTTGCAATGCGCGTAGATAGTAAAGTTTAGCACGACGAACGCGACCATGACGAGTCACTTCGATTTTTTCAACACGTGGTGTGTGGATTGGGAAAGTACGTTCTACCCCGATACCTCCAGAGATTTTACGAACAGTATACATTTCTGAAATCCCTTGACCTTTACGTGAAATAACAACACCCTCAAAGATCTGAACACGTTCACGGTTACCTTCGACAACTTTCGCGTGTACACGAACAGTGTCACCAGCACGGAACTCAGGGATATCAGTACGAAGTTGACTTTCAGTCAAACTTTGGATTAATGGATTCATTTTTATTCTCCTTATCTTACTAATCGTAAGTACTTGTCTCAGCGGATTAGCCGTATTTCGTGCGTCCATTACACACAAAAGTTATCATAACATTTATCACCTCATTTGTAAAGTATCATGCTAGGTAATCATCTGTTTTTTGGCTTTTAGTATGCTCAAAAATCGTCATCACAAGCTACCTTACCCTTGCTCTTATCAGGCCTATGAAAAAAGAACTTAGTCTGAGACTAAATTCTATTTAGTTTACTAAATTTCTCAGAGTAAATTCCAGTTTGGTGGGAGCTAGAACTTGCTTTGAGAATTTAGCTTTTGGGCCGTTCTGCTATGGAATGTTTCTGAAGTTGGTAAATTGAGGGTAAGAATTGTAGACAGCTAACCATAACTAAGACGATAAAGGCATAAGGTGTATTGGTAAAACCAAAAACTTCTCCCATGATTAAAAGTGGTCCAAAGAGAGTATTGGTCGCACTAGCAAAAACTGCAACATAGCCAAGAGCTGCTAATAAGTCAATAGGTAAGCCAAAGAAGGGGGCTAAAACGACTCCTAAACTTGCCCCAATGGAGAACAGAGGTGTTACTTCTCCTCCTTGAAAACCTATCGAAATAGTGATAACCGTTAAAAATAGCTTTAATAGCCAATCATAAGCGTAAATATCACCCCCTAGAAAACTAGTATCAATAAGATTCGTCCCTAATCCTGAATAGCGTCCATTCTCTAGACTTAGAAAGATAAGAGCCATGACCAAACCACCAAAGGCAATTTTGACATAAGGATTAGGGACTATCTTGGTCAATCTGGCTTTAAGAAATTGTAAGCAAATGGCAAATAGTTTCCCAGCAAAAGCGAAGCAGAAACCTGCAAGGAGTAATTTTCCAACTGTCAGAAAATCCAGCTGTAGATTGCTAGAGATCTCATGACTGAATTTTTCCAAACCTAAAAAATGGCTCGTCTGACTGGCTATAAAAGCTGCGGTAAAGGCTGGCAGAAAAAGATGAAAGCTTAATTTTCCAATGACTAAAACCTCAAGAGCAAAAAAGGTTGCGGCCATCGGTGTCTCAAAAAGACCGCTAAATCCTGCTGCCATACCAATGACTAACAGTTCTTTACTATATTTTTTTAGAAAACGGAAGGCTGTTAAGTTTGTTCCGATAGCCGCACCTAACTGGACAGCTACACCTTCTCGACCTGCTGATCCTCCGAAAAGATGTGTTAACCAAGTGGTTACTATCACTAGGGGCATAAGGCGTTTAGGGATTTGTTGACGCTGTCCTTGTCCGACTTCAAACACTAAACCCATCCCTTTAATACTCTCGCCACCATATCGCTGATATAGAAATACGATCAACAAACCTGCTAAACCTAAAAAGGGGATGGTCCAGTAAGTAAATTGCGTGCGTATGCCCGAAACAAAGAGGAGCACTCTCCCAAAAAGGGCATCTAAGACACCAGCAGATAAGCCAATTATAATGGCAGCGACTTCTAGGCTGAGCAACTGTCGATACAAACGGTCTTGTAATTTCATATGATTCCTTTCTCAGTACCACGAAAAAAGCCAATGAGGCTACGACAAAAAAGCGTAGACGTCATCAGCTTTTCAGCGGTTTAGGTTTCCCTAGGGAGACAATCATTCCCAGTTATGTCTTAGCTTACACGCGCAGACAGTTCTTCTGCAAAACGTTCCAAGTTTTCAATATCTTCATCATCGGCAGCCAAGTCTACCTTAACAGACTCTGCTCCTTTTGTCGCACCAGTAAGCGCAAACTGTTTGTCGAAGTCATCGACACAGGTACAGAAGTCATCATAAAAAGTATCCCCTGAACCTGCACATCCATAAACTTTTCCTGACAAATCAAGGTCGGCTAATTCTTCATAGAAATCAACGATTTCATCTGGCAGTTCACCGTCATCATAAGTGTAAGTCACAACGATACAGATGTCCGCATCTTCAAAATCACTAGCTTCAACCATGGTACACTCTTCCATTTCGACCGTGTGTCCCAATTCTTCTAATTTATTGGTAATAATATCTGCTAATTCCTCATTATTACCTGTCATGCTGGCATAAACCACTTTTGCTAAGGCCATAATTTCCTCCGTGTCATTATATCATCGATTATTGTATCATATTTTTTAACTGACTCGCAAATCTATTTGAATTCCAAGGGCAAATCCTTGAAATTGCTTTTTAAATCTGCTAGTCTTTAATCAACAAAATAATACTCGAAGAAAATCAAAATCTGACTAGAAAAAACGTCGTAGCTAGAACTAAAGTTCATCAAGATAAACTTGACAATATCAGATTTTGATTTTCAATGAGTATAAGGAGGTAACATTTATGGCTGATTATCAATTACCAAAAGTCTGGCAAGATCCAGAAGAATACACAGGACTTAACCGTCCGAATGCTGGTAGTCGTTTTGATCAAAAACTTCCTCGTGGCGAAAAAACTTTCCAAGTTTATTCTTTAGGGACACCAAACGGTATTAAGGTTACTGTCATGTTTGAAGAATTAAAAGAACTCGGGGTTGATGTGGATTATGACTTGTTCAAAATCGATATCTCATCAGGAAATCAATTCGGTTCTGACTTTGTAGCTATCAATCCCAACTCTAAAATCCCTGCTATGGTGGATGTGACCGGAGAGAAAGAAATCAAGGTCTTCGAATCAGCTAATATTTTGCTTTACTTGGCTGAAAAATTCGGAGAGTTGATACCTCAATCACACCAAGAACGCAATGAGGTTCTCAACTGGCTCTTCTGGCAGACAGGTGCTGCACCATTTCTTGGAGGCGGTTTTGGACACTTCTTCCACTATGCGCCAGAAAAAATCGAGTATGCTATTGACCGCTATACCATGGAAGCCAAACGCCAACTTGATTTACTAGATAAAGAATTGGCTAAGAAATCATATATCGCTGGCGATGACTATACTATTGCTGATATTGCCATCTGGTCTTGGTATGGCCGCCTCGTAGATGGTAAACTCTATGATGGTTCTGATGTCTTTTTAGACGTCACTTCTTATCCAAATGTTTTAAAATGGGCTGAGAAAATTACTCAACGCCCCGCTGTTCAACGTGGTCTTGAAGTTGACTATAAGCCATTAGCTAAATAAAACTATGAAGAATTGGGTTTAGGCTCAATTCTTTTTTCATGTTATAATGGATTAATACAAGCAAGGAGGTCTTCGAAGCGATGTGGCAAGCCAAAACATTTAAACAATTAAGTACTCAAGAATTATTCCAACTCTATAAAACACGGATTGATGTTTTTGTTGTAGAACAAGCTTGTGCTTATCCCGAAATTGACCAAGCTGATAAAGTAGCTCTCCATCTTTTTAAATTAGATGGTAGTGGCCAAATTAAAGCTTACTGTCGCCTAATTCCAGATGAAAACATCAGCAAGTTAGGTCGTGTTTTGGTTGCAAAATCTTATCGCGGGCAAGGCCTAGGATATCAATTAGTCGCCAAAGCTATCGAGGTTTGTCATTCTGAATTTCCAGATAGGGATATCTTTGCTCAAGCTCAAAGCTATTTATGTGCTTTTTACGAACGTTTTGGATTTGTAAAAACGTCAGATTCCTACTTAGAAGATGGCATTCCTCATACTGACATGTTATTAAAATCAAAGGAAAAATAAGAATGTTTCAAACTATTTTATCAACTATCAAAAATTACCAAACCATTATTATCCATCGTCATCAAAGACCTGATCCTGATGCTCTTGGTTCACAATTAGGTCTTCGAGAAATCCTTCGCCATAACTTCCCAGAAAAAACAGTCTTAGCCGCAGGTATTGATGAACCCACTTTATCTTGGATGGCAGAAATGGATAAGGTCACAGACGAATCTTATAACGGAGCTTTGGTGATTGTTACAGACACTGCTAATCAACCCCGTATTGACGATCAGCGATACCAAGAAGGAGCCTCTTTGATTAAAATCGACCATCATCCCGATGAAGATGTCTACGGTGATTTATCTTATGTTGATACTAAAGCTTCTAGTGCCAGCGAAATCATTACTGAATTTGCTCTTGAAACCAGATTAATAGTAACCGACGAAGCTGCTCGTCTACTATATTCCGGCATCGTTGGAGATACTGGCCGTTTCCTTTACCCAACTACTAGCGCTAAGACCATGCGCATTGCAGCCGAACTTAGAGAGTTCCATGTGGATTTTGCTGCTATGGCTAGACAAATGGATTCATTTCCTTTTAAAATTGCTAAACTTCAAGGATACGTTTTTGATAACTTAGAGGTTTCAGAAAACGGTGCTGCACGAGTTACACTGACACAAGAGATCCTCCAAACATTCAATGTTACCGAAGCAGAATCCTCTGCCATTGTTGGAACTCCCGGTAAAATTGATAGTATCAAAGCGTGGGCCATTTTTGTCCAACAAGCTGACGGCAAGTCATATCGCGTTCGTATGCGTAGTAAAGGTGTTGTCATTAACACTATTGCTCAAAAACATGATGGAGGCGGTCATCCTCTAGCCAGTGGTGCAAATTCCTACAGCTTAGAAGAAAATGACCAAATTTTTCAAGAAATCATCGATGCCATTGATACCACGGAGGATTAAAGTGAAAACTATCAAAAAATTACTCAACAATGAAGTGATTTCTTACCTCATCTTCGGCGCCCTAACAACACTTGTCTACTTGGTTGTCAGAACTATTGTGTTTTCACTTAGCCAACAAGCAACTCTATCTGCAGTTATTGCTAACACTATTGCTATTTTATTTGCTTTTTTCACTAATGACAGTCTTGTTTTCAAACAAGAGAAAGCTGGTTGGCGGAAACGTTTAGTAACCTTTGCTGGAGCTAGGCTTTTTACACTACTGATTGATTTAGTATTAGCTTTTACCTTAGTAGAGCAATTCCCAAATCTTATCGGACAATTCGTCAATCATGATTTAGCTAAAGTCAACTTGATTGAATCACTCATTGCACAGGTCAGCATCGTTATTGTCAATTACATCATTAGTAAATATTTGGTCTTTAAAAATAAGAAAATCAGTTGAATTAGCTACTATTATAAAGTGATATATGAAAATATGTTTTATCCCGAAGTCTAAAATCTTTTACCTCAAAAATAGGCAATCCAAGAAAGAAATACTATTTAAATTCTATAGCTATTTATAATGCTATCAGTATTCAAGTAGATGAAAAGACTAGTTCACTTACTTAATAAGAGAAACTAGACTCAAAAAGGCTCTATAAGACTGTAGTAGGTAAATCCTCTGCAGATGTTACAGGGCTTTTTGACTACATGAAAAAAGGTTCTATAATTTCTGTAGTGGGTAAATCCCCTATGAAGATTATGGAGCCTTTTTAAGTGTAAAAAAAGCCCCATATGACC
>NZ_JBLOJT010000105.1:0-5883 GCF_047785745.1 Streptococcus pluranimalium
TTATGGTGATACTTTTGTAAATGTTTAGGATAGTCATCCTATAGTCGAATGAATGAACTTTCAAACAAGGAGCTTGAACAGTACTCGAGTACGACAAGTCGAAGGTGGTTATGTAGAAAAGTTAATTCAAAAGACTATATTTCTTATATTTTTTTGAAAATCACAACTGTATGTTGTTCAATTGGTTGACTGTAGCTAAGCTTTTCTTAGCCTATCTCATCTGATTCTGATTTTCGTTAACTATTGACGGAAAAAATTATTTGGAGGATTTGAAAATGAAAAAATCATGGAAAACAATTGTTACTCTTGGGGCAGCTTCCTTATTATTAGCAGCATGTTCTCAGTCTGGAGATAAGACTAGTTCAAAGGAAGTACCGCAAATTGGTATTCTGCAGTATGTGGAGCATGAATCTCTCACAGCGGCACGCAAGGGCTTTGAAAAAGGATTAGCAGAAGAAGGTTATAAGGATGGTGAAGATATTAAAATAGCTTATGAAAATGCTCAAGGAGATCAAACTAATCTTCAATCTATCTCTGAAAAATTAGTATCAGATAATGATTTGGTGTTAGGGATTGCTACACCAGCTGCTCAGTCTTTAGTGACAGCATCGTCAGATACGCCCATTTTATTTACTGCTGTAACAGATCCAGTTTCTGCTAAATTGGTAAAAACGATGAAAACACCAGATGGCGTAGCAACTGGTACAAGTGATATGTCTCCTGTTGATGAACAGATTAAATTAATTCAGGAAGTTCTACCAAATGCTAAAAAAGTGGGTATCATGTATACCACGAGTGAGCGTAATTCAGAAGTTCAAGTTGAAGAAGCTGAGAAACTCTTTAAGGAAGCTGATATCAAAGTTGTTAAGAAGGGGATTTCATCAACTAATGATGTGCAGGACACAGCCAAAAGTCTCATGAAGGATGTAGATCTGATTTTTGTACCAACTGACAATATCATTGCTAGTGCTATCCCTATTCTTAGAGATTTGTCAAAAGAGAGTAAAGTTCCTGTAGTGGGTGGTTCTGCAGATATGGTTGGAGAAGGATTACTTTTCTCATATGGACCAGACTACGAGAAACTTGGGGAACAAACCGCTAAACTGGCTGTCAAAGTTTTAGAGGGAGAAGACGTCTCTAAGCTGTCTGCTCAATACCCAGAAGCTTTGAATGTAGCAGTTAATGACGATATGGCTAAGGCATTAGATATTGACGTTTCAGGTATCAAAAAAGATAAATAAGTTTAAATTCTATCCGAGATAGTAAATAAAAAGTAGGAAAGGAATACTGGCATGAAAACATTTAACACACTATTCACATCATTCTTTTTTGACCGTATTTATAGTGATTAAATGTTTGTATCCGTAGGTACAAGCAGTTGATTGTATCTATAGAAGTAGACTAATAATAGATTCTTTTTTGAGATCCCATTCTTTAAAAATCTAGGGCATTATCAACACTTTTATCAGATATCTTTCAATTGTCAAAACTATAGGTTTTAATGAATTAATTAAGATAATTTAGATAACGGAGGGATACGATGATGAAGTGTAGGTTAGGTTTATTAGGACTGTTAGCTGGTGCTAGTCTATTGATAGGAGCTTGTTCATCTAGGAGTGAGCAAGCCAATGTTAAGCATATAGGGATTTTGCAGTAGATGAGCATGAATCTCTAACGGAAACTCGAAAGGGTATTATGGAAGAGCTTGAAAAGCAAGGTTATAAAGATGGTAAGGATATTATTCTTGATTATCAGAACGCTCAAGGGGATCAAGCTTCTTTACAAAGTATTTCTGAAAACTTAGTTAAGGATAATGATCTAGTGATTGGCCTCACGACACAATCCTCTCAGGCACTTCAGGCAGCTAATACTGATAAACCAATCATTTTCTCAGCTGTGACAGATCCAGTTTCAGCTAAATTGGTCAAATCTATGAAGAATCCTGCTGGTTTAGTAACAGATGTCGGCAATCGTAAACCTCTGAAGCCCTTGTTTACAGTATTGAAAACAATTTTACCTAAAGCGAAAACAGTCGGAATGATGTATACAACTAGTGAAAGAAATGCTGAAGTGCAAGTTGAGAATGCCAAAGCCTTACTAAAAAAGCCGGCTATAAAATGATCGTCAAAGGTACTACATCAACCAATGGTGTTCAAGATGCTGCCAAGCAGTTAATGAAGGAGACGGACGTTTTGTATGTGCCAACAGATAATATTGTGGCGAGTACCATGACTTTATTAGGGGATTTATCAAGGGTAAGTGGTATACCCGTTTTTGGTGGATCAGCTGATATGGTAGAAGAGGGAAGTTTGATGACTTATGGTCCTAATTATCGTGCATTGGGACGTCAAACTGCTCAAATGACTATCAAAGTTTTGGAAGGTCGAAAAGTAAATGACATACCAGCCGAATACCCTAAAGATACCGAGTTGGTTGTGAATGAAGAAATGGCAAAGGACTTAAAAATTAATACCAAAGACCTCAATAAGAAGTGAGAGTTAGCCGAATCGCTAGAAGGGGATAGAGGATCTGTGTAGTGAGAAAATAAGATATGTTTGAATTATTCAGAAAAATATATTGACAAATGATTTCTTTTAAGATAAACTTAGAATCATCATAACACAAGGAGAAAGAAATATGTTAAAACAAACGTCTGCCATGATGGCTCAAGCAAACTCATATTATTACTTTGGTTTCTTTAGATAGACGTTTGTAACCTTGTAGGTACAAACGTTCCCAGTTTGTATCTATGAGGCTAAAGCATTTTTCAACTGTCAATAGCCGATTAGATGATATGAGTCTAAGCGGCTATTTTTAGGATTTATGCATGCACCTAGAAAACCGGTTAGGCGAATAGTCTAATCGGTTTTTGTTTTATGGATGTTACTGTCAATGATGAGATGAGTGAGTTGTTCGGAATTGATCTCACTTCTATTACAAAAAAGTAAGGAGAATAACATGAAGAAATTATTTGGTGCTATTTTAGGACTTTTAGCCGTTAGTATATTTTTGGTAGCCTGTTCACAGACATCTGATAAAGGTGATAAGGATGCTAAACACATTGGTATCTTACAATACGTTGAATTTGAAACCTTAGATGTGGCGCGTGAGGGATTTGTCGATGAGTTGGCTAAGGAAGGTTATGAGGATGGCAAGAACATTGTCATCGACTACCAAAATTCTCAAGGAGATCAAGCCAATCTTCAAAGTATTTCTGAAAAGTTGGTTAAGGATAATGACCTAGTGCTTGGCATCGCAACACCTGCAGCTCAGGCATTGGCAACAGCTTCGTCAGAAGTACCAGTCACTTTTACAGCTGTGACAGATCCTCTGTCTGCTAAGTTGGTCAAAAGTATGAAAAAGCCAGGCGGTAATGTAACAGGGACTACCGATATGGCACCAACCAAGGAGCGTATTGCTCTCTTGAAAAAAGTTATGCCAAACTTGAAGAAAGTTGGGATTATGTATACGACCAATGAGCGTAACTCAGAAGTTCAGGTCAAAGAAGCCCAAAAGGTTTTCGAAAAAGAGGGCATTGAAGTCGTGACAAAGGGAATTGCCTCAACAAATGATGTACAGGATACTGCACGTTCACTGATGAACCAAACAGAAGTGCTTTACATGCCAACGGATAATCTCATTGATAGTTCTATTACTCTTGTCACTGAGTTATCCAAGGAAATGAAGATTCCAGTTTACGCAGCTAATGCAGACTTGGTTGAAAAAGGTGTACTCTTCTCATACGGTCCAGACTTTGAAGAGCTGGGTCGTCAAACAGCTCGTCAAGCAGTTAAGATTCTAGAAGGTAAAAAGGTCTCAGATATTTCAGTTGAAACACCTGAAAACCTTACGGTAAAGGTTAATGATGAGATGGCGAAACTGTTAAACATTGATATGTCAGCAGTTGAAGATAAAAAATAAAGGTTAGAAAAAAGGAAAATAAGATGTTGGATATTGTATTATCAAGTATTTCACAAGGGCTGCTTTGGTCCATTATGGCTATTGGAGTATTCATTACCTTTCGTATTTTAGATATTGCGGATTTATCAGCTGAAGGGGCTTTTCCTATGGGTGCGGCAGTAGCTTCTGTTAGTATCCTCAATGGTTGGCACCCTGTTTTAGCAACACTAGCAGGTTTGGCTGGAGGAATGCTGGTTGGACTTGTAGCTGGTTTTCTCCATACTAAAATGAAGATTCCACCATTGTTGACAGGGATTATCACCTTAACAGGATTATACTCAACCAATCTTTTGGTAATGGGGCGTTCAAATGTGTCTCTTTCTATGCAAAATACCTTGGTAAGCATGTTTCAAGATTTGGGACTTGATAAAACTTACGCTGTCATTCTTATTGGTGTCATCTTCATTGCCTTGGTTATTTTGTCTCTCATGCTGTTCTTAAATACTCAGCTTGGTCTTTCCCTTCGTGCGACTGGCGATAACATCCATATGGGGCAGGCTAATGGTATCAATGTTAATCAAATGAAGGTGTTAGGCTACATGATTGGGAATGGTTTGATTGCCCTTTCTGGTGCACTGTTAGCACAAAATAATGGCTACGCTGATCTTAATATGGGGGTGGGAACCATTATCATTGGTTTGGCTTCTGTGATCTTAGCTGAGGTGATTATCAAACATTTGCCACTTGGAAAACGCCTTATCTCTATTGTTTTAGGTTCTGTCATTTACCGCTTGATTATTGTGGTCATACTAACAGCTAATGTGGATGCTCAAATGATTAAACTGGTATCAGCAGTTCTCCTTGCTATCATTTTGTACATTCCTGAAATTCGCTCAAAACTTGGTGTTAAATCATCTAAATCCCTAACGGAGGAAAACTAACATGTCTTTACTTAGCTTACAAAACGTGCATAAAATTTTTGAAAAAGGAACGATCAATGAAAACCATGTCCTTCGTGGCTTAGATTTGGATGTCGAAGAGGGGGATTTTATCTCTATTATCGGTGGTAATGGTGCTGGTAAATCAACTCTACTTAATACGATTGCTGGTGTTATCCAGATGGATGAGGGAGAGATTTCCCTTAAAGGAAAATCTATCAAGAAGGATTCGGTTGCCACTCGCTCAAAACATATTAGTCGTGTGTTTCAAGACCCCCGAATGGGAACAGCAACTAATTTAACCATTGAAGAGAATATGGCGATTGCCTATCTTCGTGGAAAAAAACGTAGTATTTTCAAAAAAGCAGTGACTGATAAGGAACGTGAACTTTTTAAAGAAGCATTAAAAGAATTAGGCCTTGGTTTAGAAAATCGTATGAAAACAGATGCTGGCTTCTTATCTGGTGGGCAACGTCAAGCTTTAACGCTTTCTATGGCAACGCTTGTTAGACCGGATATTCTCCTCTTAGATGAGCATATCGCTGCTCTTGATCCCAAAACAAGTGATATGGTAATGGCTTTAACTAAAAAAGTAGTAGAAGAACATGCTTTGACAACGCTCATGATTACCCACAATATGGAACACGCTATTGAGTACGGTAATCGTCTCGTGATGTTATATCAAGGGAAAATTGTCGTTGATGTCAAAGGAGATGAAAAGAAAAATCTTAACGTTTCGCAACTCATGGATCTCTTCCATAAAAACTCTGGTCAAATGCTTAATGACGATGCCCTTGTCTTAGGATAGTAATACTCATTGAAAATCAAAATCTGAAGTTGTCGAGTTTACCTTGGTGAACTTCAGTACTATCTACGGCTTTTTTCTTAGTGAGATTTTGATTTTCTTCGAGTATAAAAGAACCAGCTTAGTTGGCACTGCAAACATAAAATGAGACATAAGAAAAACACTCCTGTTGAAAACTAGTAAACTAGAAACAGGAGTGTTTTGTTATGATCAAAAAAGCGTATTCGGTAGAAACTAATA
>NZ_JBLOJT010000106.1:0-5666 GCF_047785745.1 Streptococcus pluranimalium
TCATTAGTATAAACTATAAAGTATAGTTTATAGTCAAGGAAGAAGCACATGAATAGCAAAATTTTATCACAAATCACCCAAACCCCCATATCAACTATCCGCTACTACGAAAAAATCGGGCTCATACCCGAACCCGACCGCAAAACTAATAATTACCGAGATTATAGCGACAAATACGTCACAAGACTGCAATTTATCAATTATTTATCCACGCTGGGGTTTACCTTAATGGAAATCAAAACCATGTTTGAAAAAGTCTATCAAGACCAATTGACCCAAAACTATATACTTGAAAAAATCACCGAGCAAGAAGCTAAAATCCAAGAGCAATTAAAAAGCTTGGTTACGCTACAGGAAAAACTCAAACAAGATACCCGAGATTTCCCTATTTCTGATGAGCTAATTGCCAAAATCATTTCTTGGATAGCTTAGTCTCATAAGAGCTGCTCTTCACAAATAAAACGCATAGCATTAATGCTCAAACACAGAATATTATGAATTTTTACTATTGATTTTTTTATTTTCTGATGACAATCCTGCTTCTTTTAGGGCGTCTGCTAAACGGCCAAAGTCTGCGATGGAGAGGGCTTCTCCACGAAGATTTGGTTTTAGCTCCGCCTTTTCTAAAGCCGTTTCCAACTTCACTTTGACATCTTCTGTTTTGCCAAAACGGTTGGTCAGATTGTTCCAGAGGGTCTTACGTCTATGAACAAAGCTAGCTTTTGAAACGTCAAACAAGAAATCCTCGTCCTGCACTTGGACCAAAGGATTTTCCCGACGAACCATCTTAAGAATAGCCGAATCAACGTTAGGTGCTGGCACAAAGACCGTGCGAGGCACGATGAAAGCTACTTTGGCAGTCATGTAGTACTGGACAGCGATAGAGAGGCTACCGTAAGCTTTGGTGTTTGGCTCAGCAGAAATGCGATCCGCCACCTCTTTTTGCATCATGACCACAAACTCCGTGAAAGGAATCTTGCTCTCAATTAGGTGCATGAGGATAGGGGTCGTGATGTAGTAAGGGAGGTTAGCCACCACCTTGATGGGCAGGTCGGGATTCTTAAACTTCTGAATCTCCGTCTGCAAATCAGCTTTGAGGACATCCTTGTTGATGACTTGGACGTTGTCAAAATCGCGAAGCGTATCAGCCAAAATCGGCACCAGACGGTCGTCGATTTCAAAAGCCATGACCTCAGCGGCATTTTCCGCCAAAAACTCAGTCAAGGCACCGATACCAGGACCGATTTCGATGACGTTGACATTCTTGTCAATCTCTGCTGTGTCAACAATCTTCTGCAAGATGTTAGTGTCAGTCAAAAAGTTCTGACCGAATGATTTCTTAAAGGTAAAACCGTGACGCTCAAGGACAGCCTTTGTCACGGAGTAGTCTGCAATTCTCATGTGTGTTTCTTGTTCCTTTGATTTAAAATGGTAGGTCTGCGTCTAAAATTTTTAATTAGATTTTCAAGGACTGAGTTAGTATTTCCAGCCAAATTAGCTAGGGGCAAAACTATTCTCTATACTCCCCTATCACTTCCTCAACTTCCTCCAACGTCACACCAAAGAGTTCTAATCGTTTCAGAAGTTGCTTGCCGTTGCTATAACCAATGCGGAGCTGTTTACCTAGATATTCACGACGCTGGCGGCTATCAGCTCCCAGAAGGAGGCCGAGGCGTATCAAATCTGACTTGGTAATATCAAAATTATCTTCATCATCAAAGTGCTGGGTAACTTTGGATAGAGCCTTATCTAAGTCTTCAAAGCTAGCATGCTCAACCCCAAGAGAACGGCCTTTGGTTTTGGATTTAGGTGCAGCTTCGTCACGATTGAGAAAGGCGTGACGTACCGTCGGAATAGCATCCATGATGATACGGCGAATGCGTTCTCCACTATGATCTGGGTCTGTGAAGACAATGACACCACGTAAGTCATGTAACCTTTCGATACGTTCCAAATCATCATCGGAGATAGCGGAACCTCTTGTTTCATAGGTATCAACGTCGTAGAAGCGTTGAAGGTTGGCGGTGTCGTCCTTACCTTCGACGACCAGAACTTCTTGTATTTTGATTTTTTCCATAATTCCTTTTTTGAACTGAGGTTTAAGTGGTAGGGTCGGCAGCAGCTAGCGAGCTATCTCATGCCTAAACTCAGAGCCTTGGTCTCTGAGTTTCCCCTGACCAGTAGCGCTACTACTGGTCTTTTTACCACGGCACCTCAGTTCGAGTATGACTCGCTTCGCTCGTCTCTATTCACCTATCCTAAAAAGTCGTTTGGCATTTGCTGTTGTTGCTTGTGCGACTTCTTCGACACTAGTACCTCGTAATTCAGCGATTTTTTTGACCACATAGCGAGTATAGGCGGTCTTATTTTCTTTCCCACGTTTTGGTACTGGAGCTAGGTATGGGGCATCGGTTTCCACAAGGATTTTGTCCAATGGTAATTGCTGCGCTGCTTCTTGGATATCGGTTGCTTTTTTAAAGGTAACAACACCTGAAAATGAAATCATCATGCCTAAATCAACAAACTTTTGAGCCTCTTCTAGCGAACCAGAGAAAGAATGCATGATTCCCCCACGTGGACCAAGGCCGGCTTCCTTAATCACTTGGTAGGTATCCTCAAGGGCGTCCCGAGTATGAACCACAAAAGGCAAATCCAAATCTTTTGAAAGAGCTATTTGACGTTTAAAAACCTCGATTTGAACCTCTTTAGGATCCTCCATCCAGTGATAATCCAGACCAATCTCACCGAGAGCAATTACTTTGTCATGCTTGAGCACTTTTTGAAGGTAGGCTTCGACCTCATCATTATAAGAACCAGCTTCTGTGGGATGCCAGCCAAGTGTTAAGTAAACTTCTGGATATTGGTCTGCAATCTCCAAAGCTCTCTCGATGGTTTCTCGGTCAAAGCCAACTACATTATGCTTGGTAACGCCCATTTCACGCGCCAAGATTAATTCTTCTTCAACTGTTTCTGTAAAATTCGCCACATTTAAGTGGGTATGTGTATCAAAGATTTCCATAGCAATATTATAACATAGCTAAACGACATCAGTTTGAAATATGCTAAATCGTTTATGACTTCCTTTGCCTCTCCTCTTCTTTAATGGTAAAATAGCCTTATGACAAGAATTTTAGACAAGGATTTAATGGGTGATGAGGAACTGGTTGAACGCACTCTCCGCCCACAATATTTTAGAGAATATATTGGACAAGACAAGGTCAAGGAACAGCTAGAGATTTTCATCAAGGCTGCTAAAATGCGTGATGAAGCCCTTGACCATGTTCTTCTTTTTGGACCTCCAGGTCTCGGTAAAACAACCATGGCTTTTGTTATCGCCAACGAACTAGGCGTCAACCTCAAGCAGACTTCTGGACCTGCCATTGAGAAAGCTGGTGATTTGGTCGCTATTCTCAACGAACTTGAACCAGGCGACGTCCTCTTCATTGATGAAATTCATCGTATGCCAATGGCTGTGGAGGAAGTCCTCTATTCTGCCATGGAGGATTTCTACATTGACATCATGATCGGCGCCGGTGAAACCAGCCGTAGTGTCCACTTAGACTTGCCACCATTCACCCTTATCGGTGCCACTACCCGTGCTGGTATGTTGTCCAATCCTTTGCGAGCTCGTTTCGGGATAAACGGACACATGGAGTATTATGAGTTAGCTGACCTCACAGAGATTGTTGAGCGTACTGCCGACATCTTCGAGATGGAGATAACGCACGAAGCTGCCATTGAGTTAGCAAAACGAAGCCGCGGTACCCCCCGTATCGCTAACCGACTCTTAAAACGTGTCCGTGATTTCGCCCAAATCATGGGAGACGGTAGCATTGACGATAAAATTACAGACAAGGCTCTTACCATGCTGGATGTTGATCATGAAGGTCTGGATTATGTGGACCAAAAAATCCTCAAAACCATGATTGAGATGTATAACGGTGGTCCAGTTGGTTTAGGAACCCTATCCGTCAACATCGCAGAAGAACGCGAAACTGTTGAGGACATGTATGAGCCTTACCTCATTCAAAAAGGCTTCCTCATGCGCACCAGGACAGGACGTGTAGCAACCGCAAAAGCTTATGAACATTTAGGATACGAGCGTTTTGAAGAAAACTAAAAGAACCCCATGCCAAGTTCGATTTTAGAATATTGAGATGTAAAACGAGCAAGATGCAGATAACTTTTTTCTGTATTTTGTTCGTTTTATTGACAGGTTAGAGTATCCAACATATCGTTTGGAAAAACAGGTCTGTTTACTCACTCCTAGAATGATTCATTTTCCACAATGCTAATTAAGGAGATTACATGCAAGATTTAACCAAAGGGAGCCCTATCAAGGTCATCCTTCTTTTTACCATTCCCCTACTAATTGGGAGCTTTTTCCAATTAGCTTATAACTTCGCAGACAGTATGATTGTGGGGCAAACACTTGGAAAAGAAGCATTTGCTAGCGTAGGAGCTACTGGTAGCCTTACCTTTCTTATCCTGGGTTTTGCTCAAGGACTAACTGCAGGATTAACCATCGTGACAGCACAAAAATTTGGGGCTAAAGATGATGATGGTATCCGACAAAGCTTCGTTCACGGTGTCTTTTATTCACTAGTGACAAGTATCGTGCTGACATCGCTAGCTCTGGTCTTTCTTCGACCTAGCCTTGAACTGATGAAAACCCCTGACAATCTCATTGACCATGCACAACATTTCTTGACTGCTATCTATGGTGGTATGATTTTCACCATCTTCTTTAACTACCTTTCAAACGTTTTAAGGAGTCTGGGCAATTCAAAAACACCATTGATTGCCTTAATTATCGCCAGTATTATCAACGTCATTTTAGACTTCGTCTTTATCCTCAACTTCCATATGGGCGTCTTTGGTGCTGGATTGGCTACTATTATCGCGCAAGCTTTTTCTGTAGTATATCTCGCTATTTATATTTACCGAAAAGTTCCCTATTTTCACATGCATTTGTCGGATTGGCGCTTAAATCATGAGAACCTCAAAAAACACGCCCAATTAGGCTTTCCTATGGGATTTCAATCTAGTATCATTGCTATTGGCGCTATTATCCTTCAAATCAGTTTGAATCAACTGGGAACGGATGCCATTGCAGCCCAAGCTATCGCTAGTAAAACCGATCAGTTAGCCATGTTACCAATGATTAACTTAGGGCTAGCCATGTCAACCTTTACTGCCCAAAACTATGGAGCGAAAGAATACAAGCGTATTTTACAAGGACTTTACCGCACCATTTTTATTGCGATTTTATGGGCTATCTTCTTCGCAACAATTCTTATTTTCTTTAACCGTTTCTTCAGTGGGCTCTTCCTTTCAGATGGTAGTCAAGTCGTTTACAATCTTGCTTTATCTTACTATGTGATTAACGGTGTTCTCTATTGGATTCTTTCCATTCTCTTTGTGACGCGAAGCTTCATTCAGGGACTAGGAAAAGGATTGGCACCAACTCTAGCAGGGATTATGGAACTCGTCATGCGTGCAGGTATTGCGACTATCGGCTCTATCTACTTTGGTTTCAGCGGTATCGCTGCCTCTAATCCTGCGGCATGGATTGGAGCCCTTCTTGTTCTGATACCAAGTACCTTTATCATGCGCAAACGCCTGAAAGCACAAGCCAATGCCCCTAGGGCGATATAAGAAAGCAT
>NZ_JBLOJT010000107.1:0-5654 GCF_047785745.1 Streptococcus pluranimalium
TTATAAAAAAAGCTAGACCTGCCAATGCAAGTCTAGCTAGGAGATTATGAAAAAGTTTTAGGAGATAAATAGAGTATACAAATCTTTCCTAAACTAAACCTTAATGGGCCTAAGTTTTTTAGAATAATTTAGTAATAGTCTTCTCTTATCAGCTAAGTTGATGTGTTCGTTTCATAAAATCTTGTTGATCTGACGTTTGACCAGCCCTTCTTTTCCTTTGTTTGAGGTGAAAGCAAAGAGATGAAAAAGATCATCTATTTAGCCTCGTACCAGGTCTGGCCGTAAGATTCTTCTGCTAGAAGTGGTACCGTCATCTCAACGGCAGCTTCCATGACGTCTTTGACGAGTTTCTGGATAGCAGGAATCTCGTCTTCTGGTACCTCAAGGACGATTTCATCGTGCACTTGAAGGAGCATTTTGGTCTTGAAGTTTCCGTCTATCAAAGCTTTATCAAGGTTAATCATGGCAATTTTGAGAATGTCCGCAGCACTTCCTTGGATAGGAGAGTTGATAGCGGTACGCTCTGCGAAATGACGCACGTTGAAGTTGCGAGAAGTGATATCTGGCAATTCGCGGCGGCGTTTGAAGAGTGTCTCTACGTAGCCTTTATCCTTGGCTTCACGAACGACCGTATCCATGTAATTCTTGATACCTGGATAGCGTTCAAAATAAGTCTCAATGTATTCTTTAGCTAGTTTGCGTGGAATGCCCAAGTTGTTAGAAAGACCGAAGTCAGAGATACCATAAACGATACCGAAGTTAACTGCCTTGGCGTTGCGACGGTCATTGCTAGTGACCTCTTCTGGCTTCTCAATGCCAAAGACACGCATAGCCGTTGAGGTATGGATATCCGCACCGTGTTTAAAGGCGTCAATCAAGTGTTCATCACCTGAGATGTGGGCGAGAACGCGGAGCTCGATTTGAGAGTAGTCAGAGCTTAGGAGCACAGCCTTGTCAGTTGATGGTGTGAAGGCTTTACGGATTAGACGACCTTGCTCCAGACGGATAGGGATATTTTGCAAGTTAGGGTCTGTTGATGAGAGACGTCCAGTCTGCGTCAAGTCTTGGACATAGCGCGTGTGGATTTTACCATCGTCACGGATGTATTCTTGTAAACCAATCAAATAAGTGGATTGGAGTTTAGTGATTTGGCGGTATTCTAAAATCTTAGACACAATTGGTGAAATAGGAGCTAGACGCTCTAACACGTCAACGGCTGTTGAATAGCCAGTTTTGGTTTTCTTGGTGTATTCCAAAGGTAATCCCATGGTTTCAAAAAGAAGAACACCTAATTGTTTTGGTGAGTTGATGTTGAATTCTTGTCCGGCAATCTCATAGATTTCCTGGGAGAGTTTATCAATAGTCACTTGATTTTCCAGTGCCATTTCTGCTAGGGTACCGCCATTGACTTTGATACCGGCAATTTCCATTTTTGCCAAAACATTTGCCAGCGGTTGCTCCATATCAAAGAGAAGGTCGATTTGGTCATTTTCGTCAAGTTTAGCAAGCATTGGTTCCTTACTTTCGATGAGAACT
Organism: Streptococcus pluranimalium; assembly: GCF_047785745.1. Lineage (GTDB taxonomy): Bacteria > Bacillota > Bacilli > Lactobacillales > Streptococcaceae > Streptococcus > Streptococcus pluranimalium_B. The sequence goes on from NZ_JBLOJT010000107.1 coordinate 1,537, forward strand.
TGAACTTTTTTAGCTAAATGACCTAAAAGCACCTCTTTTTCAGGGACGGCGCGTTTGGCTCCTTTACCATAAACAACCTCATCACTTTCCAAAGGCAGGACTGTGTACAATCGAGCGATGGTTGAGAGTTGGTTGTCCTCAACGGTTGATAGGAGGTACTTGGCTAAGCGACTGTCGAAACGAGGCGCTGGGATATCAATGCCGTGATGAGACAACAAGACTTTGACACGTTTAAAGTCAAAGGTTTGCATAGGTTTAGCTAGCGCTTCTTGGAAAGCTGGTTCTTGTAGCAAGTCAAGATTTGTGGAAGAGTATATGGCTTCCTTGGTTCCCCAAGCAAAACCGATAATCTCTTCAACATGATAGTTGTCATTGAGCATTTCAAAGTAGAAGAAGTCTTGGTCGCTGAAGTGTTTGTCAGTAACGGTGCTAACTTCTTCAAATGGAGTATCAAAGGTAGGCGTTTCAGCTTGGCCAACTAAAGCGTTTTTGAACTGGGTGAAGCCCATCTCATCGTAAAATTTAGCTAGCTCTTCAACCTTTGGCCCCATATAAACAGTATCTGACAAGTCGATAGTGATAGGTGCCTTGGTGTTGATCGTAGCCAGCGTTTTAGAAAGGAAAGCTAGCTCTTTATCCTTGATGAGATTTTCTTTCATCTTAGACTGCTTCATGCCATCAATATTGTTGTAAATCCCTTCGAGACTGCCATGCTCCAAAAGCAGTTTAAGTCCAGTTTTCTCACCAATTTTCGTCACTCCGGGGATATTATCAGATTTATCTCCCATGAGAGCTTTGAGATCGATAAATTGTTCAGGTGTGATTCCCATTTTTTCCATGAGGTAGGTTGGGGTAAATGCTTCGAACTCAGCGACACCTTTTTTTGAAATTTCAACTACCGTATTTTGGTCGGTCAGTTGAATCAAGTCCTTATCGCCAGAAACAATGGTAACGTCGAAGTCATCCAGTTCAGCCATTTTATCGAGTGTTCCGATGATGTCGTCGGCTTCATAATTGTCCAAATCATAAAAACGAATACCTCTGGCTGTCAGCATGTCACGGATGTATGGAAATTGCTCACGAAACTCGTCAGGAGTCTTGGCACGACCAGCCTTGTAGTCGGCGTACATCTCTGTACGGAAGGTTGTTTTGCCCGCATCAAAAGCCACCAAAACGTGAGTCGGTTGAACCCGCTCCATAAGGTGGTCTAGCATGAGGTGGAAGCCATAGATAGCGTTAGTGTGGAGACCACTAGCGTTTTTAAAGCGGTCAATCTGGTTATAGAGGGCGAAGAAAGCCCTAAAAGCAACGGAAGAACCGTCGATTAAAAGAAGTTTATTTTTCGCATTTGTCATGCTTCTATTATAGCAGAAAAGAACTGATAGAAATGAAAAAAGCACCTAAGTGGTGCTCCTTAACCTATTCGGAAAGAGGTAATTGAGAGTGTAAAAGCTCCCAGAGTATCGGTAAGAGTCTTAAAAGTCCCAATTGGCTTGTAGGAGTTGGCAAAGAAAATGACATCAACTTTAAGCACTTATTACAAAAAAGCAATCCGTGAGGAATTGCAAGTATAATAAAGGGCGACTAAAGATAATTGCTTAAAAGATTCTTCTAGAACAACCAAGGAGTTTGCCCCAAATTCGTCCGAAATTATTTCCAAACTTCTCCGAATTTAACCGAACAGAAAATCAAAAAAGCCCGTTAAATCGGGCTTTTCATTCGGTTAATTCCTGTTAAATCAGGTATTGAAAGGCGGTAGACGGATTTGAACCGACGATCAAGCTTTTGCAGAGCCGTGCCTTACCACTTGGCTATACCGCCATAACAGATTATATTCTACCGTAAAAGTCTTTTTGAGTCAAGTATAGAATTAGTTGCATTTTCATATGAATTTTGCTATCATATACTAGTTGCTTAGGCAATAAATACTCATTCTAGCACCATTGTGAGGCTGTTGCCCTTGTGGTGGTCTTGCAAGTTGACGGCTGGAAGAGGAAAAAACATTAAAGGAGAAACTACTCATGGCAGTAATTTCAATGAAACAACTTCTTGAGGCTGGTGTTCACTTTGGTCACCAAACTCGCCGCTGGAACCCTAAAATGGCTAAGTATATCTTTACTGAGCGTAACGGTATCCACGTTATCGACCTTCAACAAACTGTAAAATTGGCTGACCAAGCTTACGACTTTGTTCGTGATGCAGCAGCAAACGATGCAGTTATCTTGTTCGTTGGTACTAAAAAACAAGCAGCTGAAGCAGTAGCAGAAGAAGCTACTCGTGCAGGTCAATACTACATCAACCACCGTTGGTTGGGTGGAACTCTTACAAACTGGGATACTATCCAAAAACGTATCGCACGTTTGAAAGAAATCAAACGCATGGAAGAAGAAGGAACTTTCGAAGTGCTTCCTAAGAAAGAAGTTGCATTGTTGAACAAACAACGCGCACGTCTTGAAAAATTCTTGGGTGGTATCGAAGACATGCCGCGTATTCCAGATGTTATGTACATCGTTGACCCACACAAAGAGCAAATCGCTGTTAAAGAAGCTAAAAAACTTGGTATCCCAGTTGTGGCTATGGTTGATACAAATGCTGATCCAGATGAGATCGATGTTATCATCCCAGCAAACGACGATGCTATTCGCGCCGTTAAATTGATTACTTCTAAATTGGCTGATGCCGTTATCGAAGGTAATCAAGGCGAAGATGCTGGTGCTGACTTCCAAGAAGAAGCAAGTGCAGAATCAATCGAAGAAATCGTTGAAGTTGTAGAAGGTAAATAAGTTACTAAGAGCATTAAAAGGTGATAGAAGTTTAGGAGATTGGCAGCAAATCTTGATTTGTTAGGAAGATCATCTAAATTCCCAAATCTTTAGCTCGTGTACAATTAGTCCGTGTACCATTCAGCTCTACAGTTGAATAAAAGTACAAATCTAAAACTTGAACCAACCCAAGAGGGCAGAGCGTTCCTGCTCTGTCCTCTTGTTTTATAAAATAAAAGAGGAGATTTACTCATGGCAGAAATTACTGCAAAACTCGTTAAAGAATTGCGTGAAAAATCTGGTGCTGGTGTTATGGACGCTAAAAAAGCACTTGTTGAAACTGATGGCGATATCGACAAAGCGATTGAATTGCTTCGTGAAAAAGGTATGGCTAAAGCAGCTAAAAAAGCTGACCGTGTAGCTGCTGAAGGTTTGACTGGTGTTTATGTTGACGGTAACGTTGCAGCTGTTGTTGAAGTTAACGCTGAAACTGACTTTGTTGCTAAAAACGCTCAATTCGTTGAGTTGGTAAACGAAACTGCAAAAGCACTTGCAGCAGCTAAACCAGCTAACAACGAAGAAGCTGTTAAAGTTAAATTGGCTTCAGGTGAAACACTTGAAGAAGCATACGTTAACGCGACTGCTACAATCGGGGAAAAAATCTCATTCCGTCGTTTCGCAGTTATCGAAAAATCTGATGACCAAGCATTCGGAGCATACCAACACAACGGTGGACGTATCGGTGTTATCTCAGTTATCGAAGGTGGCGATGAAGCACTTGCTAAACAAATTTCAATGCACATCGCTGCAATGAATCCATCAGTTCTTTCATACACTGAGCTTGATGAGCAATTTGTAAAAGATGAATTGGCACAATTGAACCACGTTATCGATCAAGATAACGAATCACGTGCTATGGTTAACAAACCAGCTCTTCCACATCTTGCATATGGATCAAAAGCTCAATTGACTGATGAAGTGATTGCAAAAGCTGAGGAAGAAATCAAAGCTGAACTTGCAGCTGAAGGTAAACCAGAAAAAATCTGGGACAAAATCATCCCAGGTAAAATGGACCGCTTCATGCTTGACAACACTAAAGTTGACCAACAGTACACACTTCTTGCACAAGTTTACATCATGGACGACAGCAAAACTGTTGAGCAATACCTAGAATCAGTAAATGCTAAAGTTGTTGCATTTGCTCGCTTCGAAGTTGGCGAAGGTATCGAAAAAGCTTCAAACGACTTTGAAAATGAAGTTGCAGCTACAATGGCAGCAGCTCTTGGTAAATAATTGATTAGTTATTAATCTCAGACGCCTCTGTTTCTCTTTTAGGGAAACGGAGGTGTTTTTATG
>NZ_JBLOJT010000108.1:0-5605 GCF_047785745.1 Streptococcus pluranimalium
GATTAACATACAAAAACGAGAGATGCCGAGTCTCTCGTTTTTAAACGGTTAATGATTCTAATACTCTAAGAAAATCAAAATTTGAAAAAAGCAACAGATAGAACTCAAGTTTATGAAGGTAAACTTGACAAAATCAAATTTGGGTTTTTAATGAGTCTAAAAAATAATCATCGGCACTTAGACAAGGCAAACTTGTCTCTTTTTGATAGGCTTCTAAAAAATAGGGAAAATGTGTGCAACCAAAGACAACGGCTTCTACACCTAAAGCTTCAAAGAGTTGAATAGTATCTTTCAAGCCCATACTTGCTACAATTTGATCAGCTGGTGCTTTATTTTCAATGGCTTCAACCCAATCTAGGCTAGACACAGCGTGTACTCTACTACGTGGATTCTTCCAAGTGATGACACGTTCAATACCTGCGCTGCCTTGTGCATTGGCTGCGAGAAGCCCCATGGTCTGATAGGACATGGCGAGGTCACGGTAGAAATGCAAGGGTGTCAGAATTTCCAAAGATAAAGCATCCGAAAGCTCATCAAAATCGACAGAACTGCTCAAAGAGTTGCAATAAACCAAGACTTGCGTCACGCCTTTTGCCTGAAAATCCTTTAAAACAGCCGTCAGATGGGCTTTTTTATCTACCTCTGGCAAAACCTGAAAGACTGTCTGTTCTTCTGGATTCTGAGAAATGGCTACGCTGATATAGTTGTCAGTCACGCGCTTAACCAGATCAACCCCAAAAGCTGTATCAACGGGCGTCCCTGCAATAATTCCAATCATACTATCACCTCACCAAATATAAAGCAAGTAAGAAAATCACATTGATTGCCATTCTAATCACATGATGGCTGATGTGTGGTTTTTGGTGCATCTGAAAACCATTGCTTAAGGCTATCCCAGAAAGAGCAAATAGACCACCAGCAATCCCATAAATAGCACTATCATGATGTTGCCATAAGTAACTATAAGTACAAGCCACTATGACCAAAGCACTGAAAAGTGTTAGTAGCATATTTCTTTTGGTAATCATTCTTGCTCCTATACTTCCTAGGACAGCAGAAAATGTTACAAGGACTAAATATAAACTTAACACAAACAAAACCACTAATCGCATATGACTTACCTATTCTTTGTATCTAAAATAATCGTTACGGGACCATCATTGACTAGAGACACCTTCATATCTGCTCCAAAAATCCCCTTTTCAACAGGGAGGTATTCAGCTAAGGAAGCGTTAAACTGATCATAGAAATCACTTGCCATATCTGGTTTTGCAGCACCCGTAAAGGCTGGACGATTCCCTTTTTTAGTGTCCGCATAAAGAGTAAACTGAGAAATCGACAAGATGCTCCCCTTGATATCTTGAACGGACAAATTCATCTTATCATCGGCATCAGAAAAGATACGCATATTGACAATCTTGCGCACTGCATAATCCAAGTCTTCTTGAGTATCCTCAGGGCCTACTCCAACCAAGAGCATGAGTCCTTGACCAATCTGACCGACTATTTTCTCATCAATGGTTACAGACGCCTCTGAAACCCTCTGAATCACAATTTTCATAAATCCAATTACTTTCTAAAAACATCAGAACACGCTAATCTTATTCCACTGCCACAGCTTACATATCAAAGATAAATCACACTGAGGCAAGGAAATGAAGACGATAATACTAAAGGATATCGAGGCAAGCTGACAAAGTATAAAGACAAATACTCTATCCATTCAAAGTCGAAAGCTAAGGCTTTCCCCATCTACAACCCAAAAGGTGCTATCCCCAGCACCTAGTGAGACTTAAGGATAAATCACATTGAGACGAGGCAGAGTGACGAAGGCATAACTGATGTTAGGCAAGGAGCTCTAACAAAGTATCAATTGATTTAGCCTTAAGTCTCAGCCATTGGTACGCTTAACAGAATACACATCCGGAATAATCTTAATCTTATCAACAACCGACGTTAGTTCTGAAACATTTGGAATACCGAAGGTCACGTGAATGTTGGCAAATTTCATATCCCTACTTGGTTGTGCATGAAAAGAAGAAATATTTTTGGTGGCGTTGGATACGATTTGAATAACGTCGTTGAGAATCCCTGAGCGATTAAGACCATAGATGTCGATTTCAGCTTGATACTCTTTACGCGAATTAGCATCATCCCACTCTACCTCAATCAAACGTTGTTCATAGCCCTCTTGACTCTTGATATTATGACAATCTTGACGATGAATAGCAACTCCACGCCCTTTGGTGATATAGCCTTCGATAGCGTCACCTGGAACTGGGCTACAACATTTGGCGATACGCATGAGAAGTCCCGATGCTCCTTGAATGATAACACCATTTTCATCGCTCTTAACCTTCAAGACATCCTTCTTCTCAGCCTTAACCTCTCCACCCTTCATAAGCTCTTCGGCTTCAGCCTTGACTCGAGCACGTTCTTCTTCACGACGCTCTTTTTCAGTCAATTTATTAAAGACACTAACAGGGCTGATATCCCCGAAGCCTACAGCAGCATAAAGGGCTTCTTCGCTTTTAACACTAAGTCTTGGAAGAATTTCCTCAATATGCTTCTTCTCAAGATACTTGTTAGCGACATATCCTTGTTCTTGGAAATAGTCCACCAAGAGCTCACGCCCCTTGTTGACAGACATTTCCTTGTCTTGGTTCTTGAAAAACTGACGGATTTTATTGCGAGCCTTAGTTGTTTTGACCATCTTAATCCAGTCACGACTGGGACCAAAAGAATTACTATTCGTCACGATTTCAACCACATCACCCGTTTTTAGCTTGGCAGTCAGCGGAACCATACGACCATTAACTTTAGCACCCGTAGCTTTTTCACCAACTTGAGTATGGATAGCATAGGCAAAGTCAATAGGGCCTGAATCTTTCGGCAATTCTTGCACAGCACCTGTTGGTGTGAAGACATAAATCCGCTCTGAGAAGATATCTTCCTTAACAGAATCAACAAAGTCAACCGCATCACCATTGGAAGCATCTTGCAGTTCAACAAGATCTTTAATCCAATTCATGCCTAAGGCAGACTCTTTTTGATCAACCTTAGTTGTAATCCCTTTTTTATAAGCCCAGTGAGCCGCCACCCCAAACTCAGCCACTTGGTGCATATCCTTGGTACGAATTTGAATCTCAATCGGGCCCTTAGGACCATAAACTGTCGTATGAATAGACTGATAGCCATTAGCTTTAGGATTAGCAATGTAATCTTTAAAACGACCAGGCATTGGGCGCCAGAGCTCATGAATATAGCCAAGCATAGCATAGACGTCACTCTGAGTTTCCATAACGCAACGAATCGCAATCAAATCATAAATCTGATCAAAGCGTTTCTTCTTGTCACGCATTTTGCGATAGATGGAATAGATATGTTTGGGACGTCCATAGACCTCACCAAAGACTCCCTCTTCTTCTGTTGTTGACTTGATTTTATTCACAATTTCATCCACAAGTTCTTCACGTTCACGACGTTTTTCCTTCATCATGTGGGAAATTTTATAAAATTCTACTTCATTAAGATAGCGGAAAGATAAATCTTCCAGTTCCCATTTGATACGACTAATACCAAGACGGTGGGCTAGAGGTGCATAAATCTCCATAGTCTCTCGAGAGATACGCTCTTGCTTATCCTTACGTAAATGTTTCAAGGTGCGCATGTTATGCAAGCGGTCAGCCAATTTCACCAAAATGACACGAATGTCCTTGGACATAGCCATCAACATCTTACGATGGTTCTCCGCTAGCTGCTCAGCATGCGATTTATACTCTACTTTACCAAGTTTAGTCACGCCATCGACAATATTACGAACATCCTTGCCAAATAGCTCTTCAATATCACCCAAGGTAAAGTTGGTGTCTTCAACAACATCATGAAGGAAGCCACAGGCAACAGTCACAGCATCCAAATGCAAGCCAGCTAAGATACCAGCAACTTGGATAGGATGAATAATGTAAGGCTCACCAGACTTGCGGTACTGTTCCTTATGCGCCTTTTCCGCACACTCCAGCCCCTTCTTCACTAATGCGAGATCCTCTTCCAGCATGTATTGCGCTGCTAGTGCAACAACTTCCTGACCAGTTAAATCAACTGTTTTTGCCATTCTAACTACCTACCCAATCTTAGACTCTTATCGTGTAACTATTTTAACACGATTTTTTAGAAAAAGGAACGAGGGCTCTCTCTAATCACTCATTTTGTAAGATTTGACAGAACATTAGATTAAAAACAAATATTAAACTATCTTTTTTGAAAAAATGTTCGTTTTATTTGAAAATCTTATTGATGAAAAGGGTTGCTTTTTATATAATGTTAATGCAATTTATTTTTTGAAAAAAGGAGATCCTATGTCAAAGCATTATTGGTCAAAAAGCGCTCTATTATTATCTCTTCTAGCTGCCACAGCAAGTGCGAACCTTGTGCAAGCAGAAGAAACAAATAGCACAGCATCATCAGCTGATACCAATGCCGTTAACCAGCCAGCTCCTACTACTGATACAACGGTAGCTGGAAATGATAGTAGCCAACCCCTTGTGCCAGAATCACCCGTTGAAGAAACTCAACCACTTGATGAAACAGAAAGATTAGCTAATGCAACAGCTGCTCAGCCTCTTGTAGATAACACAGCTGATGCCGTCACTCCTCAAGAAGGACAAGAGGTGGATGTTCGTATCTTGTCAACGACTGACTTACATACCAATCTTGTCAACTATGACTACTATCAAGATAAGGCTTCTCAAACTATTGGTTTGGCCAAAACAGCCGTTTTGATTGACCATGCTAAGGCTGAAAATAGTAATGTCATCCTCGTTGACAATGGCGACCTTATCCAAGGAACACCCCTTGGAACTTATAAGGCTTTGGTTGATCGTCTCGAAAAAGGAGAGCAACATCCTATGTACGCTGCTCTCAATGCCTTAGGTTTCGATGCCTCAACACTTGGTAATCATGAATTTAACTATGGTCTTGATTACCTTAAAAATGTGATCTCAACCGCTGGTCTTCCTGTGGTCAATGCTAATGTTATTGATGCTACTAGCAATCAACCGCTCTTTAAACAATACGAAATCATCACTAAAACCTTTAAAGATGCCGGGGGAAAGCAGGTTAACCTTAATATTGGTATTACAGGAATCGTCCCCCCACAAATCCTCAACTGGGATAAGGCAAACTTAGAAGGCAAAGTGACTGTTCGTGATTCCGTTAAAACTTTAGAAGAATTGGTCCCTAAAATCCGTCAAGCTGGAGCTGACATCGTCCTTGTCCTATCTCACTCTGGTATCGGTGATGACGAATACCACGAAGGCGAAGAGAACGTCGGTTACCAAATTGCTGGTATCGAAGGGGTTGATGCTGTTGTAACAGGGCACTCACACGCCGAATTCCCATCAGGAGATGACACTGGTTTTTATGAAAAATATCCCAATGCTGAACTGCACCCCAAAAGTTAGACATAAAATCTAACGATTGGAGTGTTTTTCTTATGAAGTTAAGTTATAAAGATAAACTAGAAATATATGAGCTGAGAAAGAACGGAATGTCGTGGCCTTGGATTAGCCAACAATATGATGTTCATATTTCTAATCTCACATAT
>NZ_JBLOJT010000109.1:0-5538 GCF_047785745.1 Streptococcus pluranimalium
TTAGTGCTGTCCTCATCTTTTATCCACTTCTTTTGATAAACGATAACTCATGATATAAAAAATGAGTAAAGCAAACGCTGAAATAGCGATCGGGAACCAATCTGACCAAAATTGTCCTCCGATAAGTCCCATTGCCATGAATTTTTTTAGAATACCAGTGATTAAAAATGCTACAATTGGAAAACTAACAGGTCTAAAATCTTTCTTCTTAGCTGAATAAAATAAGGTTAAGATGCTGACCAATCCCACAAACACCCAGTCAACAAATTCTGGAAAACTGAGGTAAATTCCTTTGTTAGCAACCATCGTAGGCAAATTAAAAGTTACATTAACTAGAATAATTCCTCCGATAAAAATCAAACCAATCAGCCATTTGGACGGATTATCCTTAAGAAGAACCTTAGGTAACAAAACAAATATCATCCAACAAATCACTAAAGCGTTGAAACAGGTACCCAAAAATAGATACAACCCTAATTGAAAATGCCCAGTCCTTGAAAATAGCACTAGCAGCTCAATCCCAAATAAAACCAAAACAACACTCAAGTAGATACTTGCAAGTTCCTTAAATCGAACTCTTGGAGCATTCTCTAACAGTTGGTCTGCCATACCTTTGGCATCAGTTCCAAAAAAGTCAGCTGCTGTTAAATCATCAGCCTCTGCCATCTTTAAATCACTAGCCATGCCATATATCTGCTCTAAAATAGCTTTTTCATCCTTTAAAAAAGATTTAAACAGCATGTATTCTCTGATATCTTCGAAATAATCCCGGTTCTCATCTAATAAACTATCGACAATATTGCTAATCTTATCTCGTAAGACTTGTTTTTCACCTGTCATCACATGCTCCTCTTCTGAAACTGTCCAACCTTTTCAACAAGGCTAGACCACTCCTGCCAAAATTCTGTTAGATAGATTTCCCCATCTCGTGTAATGGTAAAATACTTCCGGTCTGGACCATCTGGCGAAGGTTTTATCTGTCCCCTGATATAGCCTTTCTTTTCTAACTTTTGAAGAAGAGGGTAAAGCGTTCCTCCAACCATATTTTCAAAGCCAGACTGTCTCAGTTTTTGAACTAACTCATAGCCATAAATCTCTTCTTGAGCAATCATTTCTAAGACACAACCTTCTAAAACACCTTTTAATAACTGTGTTTCTCTCACATACATCCTCCACTCTTACTCATTATGATCATCATATGAAATAACGCCTGTTAGAAAACACAGTCCGATGATAGCCTTTGGCAAAACTATGAACCACATCTTAGTGATAACCCATGATATGATAGCATTCACAATAAAAAAGATCCCAATTGTATGACTTGTTTTCATAATAATCCTCCTAGTTTGTTTTACCTACTAGTTCTTAATTTAAGTGTAAAACATGTTAGCTAGTATGTAAAGCAAAATAGTGTTTCGATAACTAAAAAAGCTGGAAAAATATCCAGCTTAATGTTTATGATCGTCCTAATAGTTTTTTGACACTATCAATAGCCTTTTTCTTAAATGGTCTTGGGTAATAACGGAAGGTTCCCATCTTACGGACAATGTAACCATTGAAATTTTGTTTAAATCGAAGGACACCATCACTGCCATCAAATACTCCTTGAATACCTAGAAAGTTGTAAGTTGGAATGCCACGCTTAATAGCTTCCAACATGACATGTTCCTGTAGGGCAACAGGCGCATAAAATTTATTAAATTCAGGATAGGAACCACTGAATAGGTAAATCGCTTCACGATCAGTGTAGACAAAGAGGCTACCAGCCATAACCACATCTTCGGAACCATATTCCGCAATCAACTCCTTGGCTTCAGAAATACGTTTTTCAAACGTTTCAGCTTGCGACTGATACTCTTTTTTCATGTTTTGGTATTTTCTAGACTCAGGATTAGCAGCTAATTTCTCCTCTAAATCTGACAGTTTAACTCCAAGATTTCCCAAATCCTTTTGAAGATTGGTTAAATAGTCTTGGAAGTTAATCTCAGCCACCATAAACTCACAATTATCACCAAAAGCATCATAAAAGTCTTCATAATAGTCCAAAGATTTATCTGAATACTCACGACGCTCCGACGTTGATGATGTAATTTCTTTAAAAACAGAGAGTTCTGAGCGCTCCAAGCGACGCAATTTGGTTCCGAATGATGCTGCCTTATTAGCTAGTGGTTTCCCTTTTTTCGAAAAAGACTTGCGCAAATTCTGAGCAGTAATGCCCTCTAAAGACTTGACATACAACCAGTCTGGTTCTCCACCTGGGTAACCTGTCTGTAAACCATCATGGCTAAATCCTAAGTTAGTCAACGTTTCTAACAAGTCTTTACGCTCTTCATCCGCAGGGTCACCATCACTTGTGAACTCTTGATAAGTGTCGTAAGGCTTGATAATCAGTTCTAAGGCATTATTTTTTTGGGCAAACACTTGTAATTCTTTGTAAAAGACTTCGAGATAGGACGAATCCTGACTTGCAGGTCCAGTATCCATCTCCATGTGCTGACCACCAGCCATAGCCTTGCTATATAAAATGCCTGCGACTTGAATCGCACCATCAGCTTCTAAACCCATAAAATGAATAGAAAACCCACGCTTACTCAAAAGCTCTGCCATTTCCAAAGACTGTGTAAAAGAAATCTCTGAAAACTGCGATAGTGCAACTCTATACTCTTCTTTACTTAATTCTACTAATACCATCTTAAATCCTTTTCTAGAATGCTTCCTAACCATTATAACAGAAATGAGAATAGGACAGAACTCTTAAGCCGTGGATATCATCACTCCAAATATCTATTTAAAATGACATAAAAATCAAACAACGACTTTTAAATGGTATATCATAACATTAACACACCCAGAGGAGACCTCTCATGCTCAATGATATCATCACATTGATTGCTATTACTATTGATCTATACGCAATGATTATCAAAATCAGATGAAATAGATTGAAGAAAGCATAACTGAGGTTAGATAATCAAATCTAATAACATCTGAATTTGATTTTCAAAGAAGATTAGGTGCTTTCACTTGGGATATTTCCTATCTACACCTATTGGAAAAAAGCATTACAAGACAAGAAAAAATAAGAGGGAAACCTCTTATTTGAGAACGTAGACAAACCTATTTTTATTTCAAAAATGTTTTACGCTGATCTACAAAAATAATCATTTTTAGCGAGCGAAGCGAGCCCAAACCGAAACTTTCCGATGTGATAAAAGTGTCTGAAACACTGTTGTTTCAGACACTCGGAAGATTTGAAACTCTAGGTTCAAATCTTAGGCATGGAATCCTAAAGGGAGTCGCTGCCGTCCGCTATCACCTAAGAAAAGTTTCAAAAAGACTTTGTCTTCAATCTGAAATAAGAGGGAAACCTCTTATTTTTTGATATTATCCAATAACTGACCCATTTGGCACACTGCCATCAACCGTCAAGACTGTCAATTTGCCATCATGTTCTGCTGAGAGAATCATGCCCTGGCTAACATATTTTTTCATCATTTTACGTGGTTTAAGATTAGCAACAATTTGCAACTTTTTACCAACTAATTCTTGTTCATTTGGATAAAATTTAGCGATACCTGAAAGGATTTGACGGTCCTCTCCATCACCAGCATCTAAGCGGAAGCGAAGCAATTTATCAGAACCTTCTACTTTTTCCACTTCTTTGACTTCGGCAACACGGATTTCAACGGCATCAAAAGTTTCGAATTTAATCTCGTCCTTTTCAGTTTTGAGTTCGACGTCTTCTGGGCTCCATTCTTTTTCTGCAGCTGGTTTACCGGCATTCATTTGATCCTTGATATAGTTGATTTCTTCTTCCATATCCAAACGTGGGAAGATTGGTGTCCCCTTAGTAATGACTTGAACGCCACTTGGAAGGCCTGATAATTCAAGGTGTTCAAGATCAAAATCAGTTCCCAATCCAAGTTGTTCCATAATGGCATTTGATGTTTCCATCATGAAAGGTTGGATGAGGTGAGCAACCACGCGTAAGCTTGCTGCCAAGTGAGCCATGACTGCCGCCAACTGCTCCTTATCGCCATCTTCTTTAGCCAAGACCCAAGGTGCAGTCTCGTCAATATACTTATTAGTACGAGAAATGATATTCCAGACAGCTTCTAAAGCTCTCGGATAATCCACTGCATCCATATTTTGATGATACAGCTTGAGGTTTTCAACAACAAAGTCAGATAAGTCAGCATCAAAGTCCGTGACATTTTCCTTGTAATCAGGAATTTGACCACCAAAGTATTTATTAACCATGGCAACCGTACGGTTAAGAAGGTTGCCAAGGTCGTTTGCTAATTCATAATTGATACGACCAACATAGTCCTCTGGTGTGAAGGTGCCATCAGAACCAACTGGCAGGCTGCGCATGAGGTAGTAGCGTAGGGAATCAAGACCGAAACGCTCTACCAACATTTCTGGGTAAACCACATTACCTTTTGATTTAGACATTTTACCATCTTGCATGACAAACCAACCATGGGCTACCAAGCGATTTGGCAATGGCAACTCAAGCGCCATCAAGATAATTGGCCAGTAAATCGAGTGGAAACGCAAGATATCCTTACCAACCATATGGTTAACTTCTAGATTAACCGTAAAGTCCCAAGTCTTACCAGAGTCATCTGTCCATGATTTCGTCACGGTATCTGCCAACCAGAACTTATCAAAGTTTGCTGAGTCTGATTGCCCATAACCAAGTGCTGTCGCATAGTTAAGCAAAGCATCAATCCAAACGTAAACAACGTGTTTAGGATTCGAAGGGACTGGAACTCCCCAAGTAAAGGTTGTGCGAGAAACTGCCAAATCTTCCAAACCAGGTTCGATAAAGTTTTTAAGCATCTCGTTCATACGGATATTGGGACTGATAAAATCAGGATTAGCCTTGTAGAAGGCTACCAATTGATCAGCGTACTTACTGAGTTTGAAGAAATAAGACTCTTCTGAAACAAGCTCAACTTCATGACCAGACGGTGCCACACCACCGATGACATTTCCTTCATCATCACGATAAACTTCCGCTAATTGGCTTTCTGTGAAGAATTCTTCATCCGAAACAGAATACCAACCTTGGTATTCTCCAAGATAGATGTCCCCTTGCTCCAAAAGACGCTCAAAGACCTGTGCTACCACCTCTTCATGATAGTCGTCTGTCGTACGGATAAATTTGTCATAAGAAATATCAAGAAGTTGCCACAATTCTTTAACACCAACAGCCATATCGTCAACGTATGCTTGTGGGGTAATACCTGCTTCTTCAGCCTTAGACTGAATTTTTTGACCATGCTCATCAAGACCTGTTAAATAAAAAGTGTCATAGTTCATCATGCGTTTATAACGCGCTAAAACATCACAAGCGATAGTTGTATAAGCCGAACCAATGTGTAATTTCCCAGATGGGTAATAAATCGGTGTTGTAATATAAAATGATTTTGTCATTAACTCATATCCTTTCCGTGCAAATGAAACACGTCTATAGTAACACTTGATTATAGCATATTTTGACGCAAGATTTCAAAGGATTCAAAAAACTCC
>NZ_JBLOJT010000011.1:0-28599 GCF_047785745.1 Streptococcus pluranimalium
TCATTAAGCGAAATGAATGCCTTTGGTTTCAGAAACTCTGAAAACTTTAAAAAACGGATTCTCATTGCACTAAACATTAAAAAAGAGAAGACCAAACTGGTCCTCTCTAGAATATAGCTGACATCAACCCACTACAGTTGACGAAGAGCCTTTATTTCTAAATGCACGACGAACCGTGTGGTGGCGACAATCTCCTGGTACTGATTTTCCAACATAAGCACTGTCATCAAAAACCGCTTCATTGGCATCACAAAGAGCAGCTAGGACATTGGAGTCGTCTACACTAGCTGTTGTGACCTCATAAGTTTTGATTTTATATCGACACAAATATGGTTTTTATAGCCAAAATAGCGGACATCACCTTTGCTTATCCCAGTCGCATCTACGTCTTTTTGGCTCCGTTTAGTCTTGTTCCAACCGTCTACCTTTTCGCCTTCCTTGATGTTCTGATTGTCCTCACGTGAATGGCGTTGTTTAGGGCATTCGACAAAGGAAGCACCCACAATCTGACCTGAATGGGCAATCAACCCTTCATCTGTGAGATGGGCATAGAACAAATCGAAGAACGCCTTTTCACGACCTGACTTGGTTAATTTCTCACGATAGAGCCAGATAGTTTTCGCATTTGGAACAATGTCTTCATGACAACCAACAAACCGACGAAAAGATAGACAATCCAGCAGTTGGTATTCCATGGCATCGTCAGATAGGTTATGAAGACGTTGAAGCAAGAGCACTTTGAACATCATGAGATAGTCTAGGTGAGGACGACCGCCACGACTGAATAACTCTGACAACAAAGGAAGAAAGATGGTCCAATCCATAATGGCATCCAAACGTTCTAAGGGATTACCTTTCTCTGATAGTTTTAACAAGATTTTTTCATCGTCTGTGACTAAATGCATGACAGCTCTCCTCATTACTTTTGATTCTATTATCTCATTTTGGGGAAATTTAGGGCGTTTTTAGAGGTGCCTTTATTTCTAGGTACGGGCTGAAACGGTCTATCCCGACCGTTTTACTCCCACCTCCGCACAGTTGAGTCGAGGTGTAAAAGCTGATCACAACAGTTCTTTAAATCTACTCAACCACTGCGTCCTACTTATCTAGCTAAATAACCTAAAAAGGCAGGGAATTTTTCCTAATGCCATTAAGTTAAGCAATCTATCATATTTTGTGGTAGGTTGTTTTTTTCTATGCTACACTAAACGTAAACTGTTACTTTTGTGCGCCCTAAATACTGTCAATTAAAACCCTATTATAAACGGCACCACAAAAGTGACACTTTGGAATAGGGTTTTTAATAGATTAAATCCCTAACTTAATGACATTGATTTTTTCTCAGTCTCTTTTTACTTGTTTAAAAAGTTTTTTTGTATTAAAATACTAATAATAGATTTTAAAAAATATCTTTGCAGGATGGAGGGAATCATTTGCAGCACAGTTTGATTTTGAAAGACATTGCAACTATCTTTAAAGGGAGGGCAGTTCCTTCTAAAGCTGAAGGAGATAGGATTGCTGTTATTAATATTGTCGATATTCAAAATGGTATTATTGATTATGATCAACTAAAATCTTATGATGAAAAAGAATCATTAGTTTTGAAATACTATTTAAAGTCAGGTGATCTTTTGATCTCATCAAAAGGAACTCAGTTAAAATTAGCAATTTTTGAAGAACAAAACAAGCCAGTGGTAGCTTCATCTAATTTTACAATTATCCGTCCCTTTTCTAAAGTCAGAGGATATTATCTGAAATTATTTTTTGAGACAAAAATTGGTCGGAAGGTATTGATGGAAACAGATCGTGGCAAGTCTGTTATGAATTTATCAACGAGCGACATTGCTGGAATATCGATACCGATGATACCACTAGTCAAGCAAGACTATGCGATAAGTCGATATTTGAGAGGGCAGTCTGATTATCAACGAAAATTGGAAAGAGCCAATCAAGAATGGCAATATATCGAGGATGAGGTTAAGCGAACATTATTCCCAAAATAGGAAAGCCAGTAAGTGATATTGCTGTTCTAAAATAAGCATTATACTTAATCAAGGAGTTTGAAATGAATGAAATAAAGTGCCCTCACTGTCAAACAGTTTTTACAATCAATGAGACTGAATATAGTCAGTTGTTAGAACAAGTGAGAACCAAAGAATTTGAACATGATCTTTTAGAGAGAGTTTCGTCTGAAAAACGTCTTATTGAAGAGCAGCTAAAAAATGAATTGCAAACTCAAGTGGGAGAAAAAGAACAAGAAATTTTAAGATTAAAGCATGCTATAGAAACTTTTGAACAAAATCAATCACTCGAATTACAGGCCGTAGTGTCACAAAAAGATGCTGATATTAGCGAGCTACAACAAAAGTTAGATAAAGTAGTTGCTGACAATGCTTTCTCTTTAGCTCAAACAATATCTGAAAAAGATAAAGAGAATCAAGAATTACAAGCAAAAATTAATTTAATCTCACTTGAAAAAGATAAAGAAAAGCAAGAAGCCTTGCATGCCATCCAGCAAGAAAAAGAACAAATGGCTAATCAGCTCATATTGCAAGAACAGAAAAAAGAGCTAGATATGCAATCTATACTCAGTCAACATCAGACTGAGTTAGCACAAAAAGATGAGTTGATTGCTTACTATAAAGATTTTAAAGCTAGACAGTCAACAAAGATGATAGGTGAGAGCCTAGAACAACACTGTGAGTATGAATTTAACCGTTTACGCATGACAGCTTTTCCAAATGCACAGTTTTCTAAGGATAATGATGCTAAAACCGGATCAAAAGGCGATTATATTTATCGAGAATTTGATGAAAACGGCATTGAGATCATTTCGATAATGTTTGAAATGAAAAACGAAGCTGATCAGACAGCGTCGAAAAAGAAAAATGAACATTTTTTCAAAGAATTAGATAAAGATCGATGTGAGAAAAAATGTGAATATGCTGTTTTAGTGTCACTATTAGAAGTAGATAGTGAACTTTATAATAATGGTATCGTTGATGTCTCTTATCAGTACCCTAAAATGTATGTGGTTCGGCCTCAATTCTTCATCCCTATTATTACTTTACTGAGAAATGCAGCCTTAAATTCTTTAAAATACAAACAAGAATTAGCTATTGTTAAAGAGCAACACATTGATATTACACATTTTGAAGAAGATTTAAATGTATTTAAAACAGCTTTTTCTAAAAATTACCAATCTGCTAGTAAGAATTTTCAAAAGGCTATTGATGAGATTGATAAGTCAATTAAGCGGATGGAAGCTGTTAAAGCTGCCCTGACAACCAGTGAAAATCAACTGCGTTTGGCTAATAATAAATTGGAAGATGTCTCTGTTAAGAAGCTTACTCGACAAAATCCAACAATGAAAAGTAAGTTTGATGCACTTTGATAAAACTTGTATTTAAATACTAATTGGAGGTTGAAGTGATTAATTGTATTGATTTAACAATTCCTGTCGCAGAGGTATTAAAAGATCATCCGGAGGTAAAGAAACTTTTGATTGACCTAGGTTTTAAACCGCTAGCTAATCCCATGATGCTTAATACAGTAGCTAAAGTAACAAGTATATCAGCTGGTTCTAAATTGGCAGGTATTTCTATAGAAGCTGTTAAAGAAACCTTGTTATGTAATGGTTATGAGATTAAGGAGTGAAGCATGTCTGGTAATCGTATTGAAATACTAAAAGATATTTTACTCGACCTCCATCAAGGTGCGAGTGCAGAGTCTGTTCAGGAACGCTTCGATCAGCATTTTACGGGTGTCTCCGCTTTGGAAATTTCGATGATGGAACACGAATTAATGGCATCTGAGACAGGCATTACTTTTGAAGATATCATGTCTTTGTGCAATGTTCATGCCAATCTATTTAAAGGAGCCATTCAGGAGTCTGAAGTTCCTGATGCTGATCAAGAAGGGCATCCTGTTTATGTCTTTAAACAGGAAAATCTGGCTCTTCGTGCAGCTCTGCTTAGAATTCGTCGTATCTTAGATAATATTGCTAAACTAGATGACAGCAGTATACTTGAACAGTTGATTAAGGGGTTAAGACATCAAATGACTCTTTTAGGACAATTTGATCGTCATTATACTCGCAAAGAACAGCTATTTTTCCCGATAATGGAAGCTTATGGACATGATGCTCCTCCAGTTGTAATGTGGGGAGTTGATGATAAGATTAGAGATTTGTTTTCAGAAGTAAAGCAGGCCATTGATCTTTTTCCTGCTAAGACAGTAGCTGAGATTAGAGAACGCTTTGATTTATTTGCAAGCGAATTCGAAGAAATGATTTTTAAAGAAGAATCTATTTTATTGATGATTCTTTTAGAAACCTTTACCCAAGATGACTGGTTGCAAATAGCCAAGGAGAGTGATCAATATGGTTATGCGATTATTAAGCCTTTGAAAGAGTGGCGTCCCATTAGAAACTCGTTTGGAGAAGAAAATGAATACCCTTCTGTGGAAGCAACAAGTTCTCGAGAAATAACAGATGACAAGACGGTCACTGTCTTTGAAACAGAGCAAGGAACCTTTTCTCTCTCATTTACTCCTAAAATACCATCTAGTACAGTTGGCGATAGATATACTTCTCAAGCTTTTGGAAATGGTTTTTTATCTGTTGAACAAGCAGACCTTATTCTCAATCATTTACCAATGGAGATAACTTTTGTCAATAAGGATGATATTTTTCAGTATTATAACAATCATACTTCGGAAAAAGAAATGATTTTTAAAAGAAACCCAAGTCAAATTGGTCGTCACGTTGAAGCTTGCCATCCTCCTAGAGTTGTAGGTAAGGTCAAAGAGATTATAAAATTATTGAAATCCGGTCAGAGAGAAAAAGTAACGATGTGGTTTAAGTCTGAGAAAAGGGAGATTTTTGTGCATGTTACGTATGCTGCTGTCAGAAATAATCAAGGAGAATTTGAAGGCGTGTTAGAATACGTTCAGGAAATCCAAGATTTTAGAGCTATTGATACTGATTTTAACAGAGAAATTTAACGATTTCTCATGATAGAGGCTTCTATTTTGACTATGTCAAACAATGGTAGTGGCTTAGTTTCTCTCCTTTTTAACTTTATGGTATAATGACTACTATGATTAACGGAATTATTAATTTAAAAAAAGCAGCTGGGATGACTAGTCATGACGCTGTTTTTAAACTGCGAAAACTACTTCAGGAAAAAAAGATTGGCCATGGAGGGACACTTGATCCAGACGTCACAGGAGTCTTGCCAATTGCCGTTGGTAAAGCGACGCGAGTTTTGGAATTTATGACGGAGTCTGGTAAAGTTTACGAAGGTGAAATCACATTAGGCTATTCAACAGCAACAGAGGATGCTAGTGGCGAAGTCGTAAAAAGAACACCAGTAAGCCCTAATTTATCAGAAGAAGATATAGATTTGACTATGAGAGAGTTTGTAGGTCAGATTACTCAGACTCCTCCTATGTTTTCTGCTGTAAAAGTTAATGGTAAGAAATTATATGAATATGCTCGTGCAGGTGAAGTGGTTGAACGCCCAGAGAGACAGATTACTATCAAGGAATTTTACAGAACTTCTTCCTTAATACGTGAAGATGATATTGTTCGCTTTTCGTTCAGGTTATCTTGTAGTAAAGGGACATATGTCAGAACCTTATCTGTAGATTTAGGAGAGCGTTTGGGTCTCGCTAGTCATATGTCTCAGCTGCAGCGGACAGCTTCGGCTGGTTTGGATTTGTCTCAGTCAGTTACACTTGAAGAAATTGAGGAACTAGTTGCTAAAAATGACCTCTCTTTTCTTTTGCCAATTGAATTTGGACTTTCTGATCTGGAAAAAGTTGTTATTGATGAAGAGGCAGTGACCGATATCCGTCATGGAAGATTTATCCCTCTAGAAAATGAGAAAAAAACAGTAGCAGCTTATTATAATGACCAGGTTGTCGCTATTTTAGAAAAGCGGGGAAACTTGTATAAACCAAGAAAAGTACTAATATCATGAAAATAACAGTTATTAAATCTCATCAAGAGATTGTGGAATCACAAAAAACAGTTCTTGTCCTGGGCTACTTTGATGCTCTTCACACTGGACATAAAGCACTCTTTGACAAAGCAAAAGAAGTGGCTAAAAAGAAAGGGTTAACCGTCGTTGTGATGACCTTTCTGGAATCTCCTAAACTAGCTTTTAGCCGTTTTACGCCAGAATTGCTCCTACACATCACATACCCTGAGAAGCGTTATCAAAAATTTGAAGAGTATGGGGTTGATTCTCTATATCTAAAGAATTTTACAAGTGATTTTGCTAAAATTTCATCCGATGAATTTATCAATACCTATATCAAGCAATTAAATCCAGATAGCATAGTTGTTGGCTTTGACTATCATTTTGGACATAATAGAACTAATCCTGATTATTTGTCTCGCAATTTTTCTGGTGATGTCATTGTCATCCCTGAAATAAAAGATGGGCAACGAAAAATTAGTTCAACCTTAATACGCCAACTGATTCAAGAAGGGAATGTTAGGGATGCTGGCCAATTGTTGGGGTATGATTATTCGACGCGAGGGATTGTTGTGCATGGAGATGCTAGAGGACGCACGATTGGCTTTCCTACCGCCAATTTAGCCCCAATAGATAGGACACATCTTCCTGCAGATGGCGTCTATGTTACAGATGTTATTGTCAAAGGTAAACGCTATCGCTCAATGACTAGTATTGGAGAAAATATTACTTTCGGTGGTACAGAACTACGCTTAGAAGCTAATATTTTTGATTTTTCAGGGGATATTTACGGTGAGGCTATTGAAATTTTTTGGTTAGAGAAAATTCGTGACATGGAAAAATTTAATGGCATAGATGATTTAGTTCAGCAGCTTGAAAATGATCAAGAAATTGCGATAAATTGGCAAAAACCATAGCCAAGTCTTTTAATTTTTTGTATAATGTTAACCAAGTAGATTGATTGATGAGGCGAGATATGGTTACTTTATTTTTATCACCGAGTTGTACGAGTTGTCGTAAGGCGCGTGCTTGGTTAGAAAAGCACGAAGTCGAGTATGTTGAGCATAATATTATTACAAGTCCTTTGACTCAAGATGAATTGATGTCTATCCTATCATTCACGGAAAATGGGACAGAAGATATTATTTCAACCCGTTCAAAAGTTTTTCAAAAGTTAGATATAGATGTCGATGATATGTCTATTTCTCAACTGATTGAGTTAATTGCATCAAATTCAAGTTTATTAAGACGTCCCATTATTATGGATACTAAGCGTATGCAAATTGGCTTCAATGAAGATGAGATTAGAGCCTTTTTGCCAAGAGATTATCGTAAACAAGAACTTCGACAGGCTACAATTCGAGCGGAAATCGAGGGAAAACATGCCTAATAATACCTATTCATACCCACTTGATTTATCCTGGAGTACTGAAGAAATAACTTCAGTGCTTTGTTTTTTTAATCATGTAGAAAAAGCCTACGAAAGTAAAGTTGATGTTCATGCTTTTTTGGAAGCTTACGCTGCATTTAAACAAGTCGTTCCATCTAAAGGGGAGGAGAAACGATTGGATAAGGCGTTTGAACAAGTTAGTGGTTATTCAACTTATCGTGCTGTTCGAGCTGCTAGATCGCAATCTGAAGGGTGGTTGAGACTTGGAGAGTAAGTTTTTATTTGCCCAAGAGGTAATAAAAGAGGCTGGTGCTTTTATTAAGGATCGTATGTCTCAAGAGCTTGTCATTGAAGAAAAGTCAGATGAGACTGATTTAGTAACGAGTTTGGACAAGCAATGTCAAGAATTAATGATCCAAGCCATCAAAAAGGCTTATCCTGAAGATCATTTTTTAGCCGAAGAAAATGATGTAACACATCCAATAGCAGAAGGCAATGTTTGGGTGCTAGATCCTATTGATGGTACCGTTAATTTTATTGCTCAGCGCGATCATTTTGCTATTATGATAGCTTATTATGAAAATGGTGTTGGACAATTTGGCCTAATCTTAGATGTTATGCAGGATATCTTATACCACGGAGGCGGTCAATTTGATGTTTATGCTAATACGACTAAGCTTGAATATTACCACCACCGAGATTTCAAACGCTGTTTAGTTGGTGTCAATGCTCAGATGTATCTTGAAAATACAGCAGGTATTAGGGATTTTACGAGTCTAGCATTGGGAATTCGTGTCTATGGTGGAGCCGGTATCAGTATGACACAGGTTATTTCAGGGAAATTGCTTGCTTATTTTTCAAATATTGCTCCTTGGGATTACGCTGCAGCCTCAATTATGGGAGAAAAACTGGGTTACTGTTTATTAACCATCGAAGGGGAAAAACCAGACTTTCTGACAAGACAGCAAGTTATGTTTGTTCCAACAGAAGAATTATCTTTTATTCAAAAATTAGTAAATTAATGCTTATAATAAGGTTGGACTTTATGTCCAACCTTATTTATATGAAATGAAGTTCATTGTAACATCTTAACGCGGTGGTTATTAGGTTTGATTCATTCGCATTTTATGTTCTTCAAAGACCTAGAGCTATAATAAGGAAAAACTGGGCTTTTTCAACTGACAACCTCAAAACTTCTCCTAGGTCTTTGAAGTGTGCGGGTCTGGGAAGACGAACTCTTTTTCTACCTTTTTCATTCTTTAGAGTTCTTTCCGCCCCTTTTTATAGGTCAATAATAAGGAATTTGATATAATAATAACATGACATTACCACAAGATTTTATTAATAAATACATAGAATTACTTCAAGAAGAGGCTCCAAGTTTTTTGGATTCTTTTAATGAACCCCCAGTGTCTGCTTTTCGTTCAAATCCTTTAAAGGAAAACCAAATAGCCTTCAATAATCCTATTCCTAAGACAGAGTGGGGTTATTATGGAAAAATATCTGGAAAATCAGTTGAACATGTGACTGGACTTGTTTATTCACAAGAGCCAGCAGCTCAGATGGTGGGGCAGGTTGCTAAACCTAAACCGGGAATGAAAGTTCTTGATTTAGCAGCTGCGCCTGGAGGAAAGACAACTCATTTATTAAGTTATTTAAATAATACTGGGCTTTTAATCAGTAACGAGATCAATACCAAGCGAAGTAAGATTTTAACTGAAAATGTTGAGCGCTTTGGTGCAAGGAATGTTCTTGTTACCAATGAGTCGACAGAACGTTTAGCTAAGATTTTCCCATCTTACTTTGATCTTATTGTTTTTGATGGCCCTTGTTCAGGCGAAGGAATGTTTCGCAAGGATCCAGCAGCTGTAAAATACTGGCACAAGGATTATCCGAAAGAATTATCGAATTTGCAGAAATCCATCTTGTCAGATGCACTAGCGATGCTAGCTCCTGGTGGTGAACTTGTCTATTCCACCTGTACCTGGTCCCTTGAGGAAAATGAAGAAGTCGTTGAGTGGCTTTTAGAAGAGTTTAGTCAATTAGAATTAATTCCGATACGAGCAATTAACGGTATGAGCGCTAGCGATCTTATACCTGGAACTGTCAGAATGTATCCTCACTCTTTTAAGGGGGAAGGTCAGTTTATTGCCAAGTTTAAAGATGTCAGACCAAGAGAGGAAGAGACGAAGCTTAAACAGAAAAGAAAAGCTAGACAAGTCTCTTTGACGAAGGAACAAATGAACTTATGGGAATCGTTTTCTCAAGAACATTTAAAAATAACATTAGGGGGACAATATCAAGTGTTTGGAGATCAACTCTATATTATACCCGCTCATTTACCGGACTTATCTCAATTAAAAATTGCCAGAAATGGTCTTCATTTGGGGACTTTCAAGAAAAAGCGGTTTGAGCCTTCCTTTGCTTTAGGAATAGCCTTGAAGCCATCTGAGGTAGTACAGAAAATAGAAATTGATATAGAACAGTTTAAAGAGTATGTGGCTGGTAGTCAGGTGAATTTGCATGAAACCTATTCTAATGGTTGGTATCAAGTTGTGATAAATGGGAATGGCTTGGGATTCGCTAAAGTTGTCGGAAATCAATTGAAAAATTTTTATCCCAAAGGCTTGAGATTTAAGTAGTAACTGTTATTGAATACAATTTGATTAAAAAAGAAAGTCAGTGCGATGACTTCTTGATATAATAATTTGGTGATGGGGAAGTTGTCTGACAATATCAGAAAGATAGCTTGTTCTCATTCTAACTTGATTTCGTTTCTCGGAGGAAAAAAGATGAAAAAGAAAAAGCTTCTCACATTTATGGGATTGCTTGTTACCGTTTTGTTATTTCTTTCTGGGTGTGCCAGATGGATTGATAAAGGGGAAACTTCAACTGCCGTTGGATCAACAGCATTACAGCCACTCGTGGAGGCGGTAGCAGATGAATTTAGTAAACAAAATATAGGAAAAACCATTAACGTCCAAGGTGGTGGTTCTGGTACTGGATTGTCCCAAGTACAATCAGGGGCAGTTCAAATTGGTAATAGTGATTTGTTTGCGGAAGAAAAAGATGGTATTGATGCTTCTAAACTTGTCGATCACCGTGTTGCGGTTGCTGGGATGGCAGTTATTGTCAATAAAGAAGTATCCGTTGACAATTTATCGTCTGAACAGTTACGTGATATTTTTGCTGGCAAAATTACCAATTGGAAAGAAGTCGGTGGAAAAGATTTAGCTATTTCCATTATCAATAGAGCAGCTAGTTCAGGGTCACGTGCAACTTTCGATAGTATCATCATGGACGATGTCAATGCTAAAAGGACTCAAGAGCAAGATTCAAATGGTATGGTTAAGTCGATTGTTTCACAAACGTCAGGAGCTATTTCTTACCTAGCATTTGCCTACTTAGATGATAGTGTCAAAACAATGAAGCTTAACGGATTTGAACCAACACCTAAGAATGTAGCTACTAATGATTGGCCAATTTGGTCATATGAGCATATGTATACTAAAGGTGAGCCTAAGGCTTTAACAAAAGAATTTTTAGACTTCATGATGTCTGATGACGTTCAATCTAATATCATAACAACAATGGGCTACATTCCAATGAATGATATGAAAGTTGAAAAGACAGCTGATGGTAAAGTCTTGCCTAGATAAGGAGTAGAAATGAAGAATCAAGAATTGGCTAAGAAATTGGTTTCATCTTCAAAAAATTCTCGCCTTGAGAAATTTGGTAAGACGATTACTTTTTTATGCCTTGCTTTAATTGTCTTTATTGTAGTAATGATTTTAATTTTCGTTGCTCAAAAAGGTTTGTCGACATTCTTTGTTGATAAAATCAATCTGTTTAAATTTTTATTTGGTACTGACTGGCAACCGAGCGTAAAAGGACCGGATGGTCAACCTCTTATGGGGGCTTTACCAATGATTATGGGTTCTTTCGTTGTAACGATTCTGTCTGCTTTGATTGCGACACCATTTGCTATTGGAGCAGCAGTATTTATGACGGAAGTTTCGCCTAAGTACGGTCGTAAAATCCTTCAGCCTGCGGTCGAGCTTTTGGTTGGTATACCATCTGTTGTTTATGGATTTATTGGTTTGCAAATCGTTGTTCCATTTGTACGTTCCATTTTTGGTGGCACAGGGTTTGGTATCTTGTCAGGGGTTTTTGTACTTTTTGTTATGATTCTCCCAACAGTTACCTTTATGACGACAGATAGCCTTCGAGCTGTTCCGCGTCATTATCGCGAAGCAAGTATGGCTATGGGGGCAACACGTTGGCAGACCATTTGGCGTGTTGTTTTGAACGCTGCTCGCCCAGGTATTTTTACAGCGATAATCTTTGGAATGGCTCGTGCCTTTGGTGAAGCTTTAGCGATTCAAATGGTTGTTGGTAACTCTGCTGTTGTTCCAACTTCCTTGACAACGCCAGCAGCAACGCTGACATCAGTTTTGACAATGGGAATCGGTAATACGGTTATGGGAACAGTTCAAAATAATGTTCTTTGGTCACTTGCTTTGGTATTACTCCTTATGAGTCTTGCCTTTAATACCCTCGTTAAATTCATTACAAGAGAGAGAAAGAGAAACTATGAACGCTAAAAAAATGGATAAGCTAGCAACTGGTGTTCTCTACACCATTGCAGCTATTATTGTCGCAATCTTGGCATCGTTAATTCTTTATATCTTGGTTCGCGGTTTGCCTCATATCAGTTGGTCCTTCTTAACCGGGAAATCGTCTTCCTATCAAGCAGGTGGAGGAATTGGGATTCAGCTGTATAACTCATTATTTCTATTAGTGACAACTTTAATTATTTCAGTACCGTTGTCAATGGGGGCAGGTATTTATCTTGCGGAATATGCTAAAAAAGGACGTTTGACAAACTTTATTCGTACTTGTATTGAAATTTTGTCTTCCCTACCATCTGTGGTAGTTGGTCTATTTGGTTATTTGATCTTCGTTGTGCAGTTTGAATATGGCTTTTCTATCATTTCAGGTGCTCTTGCTCTAACTGTCTTCAATCTACCTCAAATGACACGTACCGTAGAAGACAGTCTTCGTACCGTTCATCATACGCAACGCGAAGCAGGATTAGCTCTTGGATTATCACGTTGGGAGACAGTTTTACATGTTGTTGTTCCAGAAGCCTTGCCAGGGATTGTCACAGGTATCGTTCTCGCTTCAGGGCGTATCTTCGGAGAAGCGGCTGCCTTGATCTACACTGCTGGTCAGTCAGCTCCGGCCCTTGATTGGTCTAACTGGAATCCTCTAAGTGTAACCAGCCCTATTTCACCTTTCCGTCAATCTGAGACTTTGGCTGTTCATATTTGGAAAGTTAATAGTGAAGGAACGATTCCAGATGGAACTCTAGTTTCTGCAGGGTCAGCAGCAGTTTTATTGGTCTTTATTTTAATTTTCAATTTGTCTGCTCGCTTTATTGGTAAGAA
Source organism: Streptococcus pluranimalium (assembly GCF_047785745.1). Taxonomy (GTDB): domain Bacteria; phylum Bacillota; class Bacilli; order Lactobacillales; family Streptococcaceae; genus Streptococcus; species Streptococcus pluranimalium_B. The sequence continues at coordinate 12,825 of NZ_JBLOJT010000011.1, forward strand.
ATTACACGAAAAACTAACATCAGCAGCTTAATAAGGAGTTCTTATGTCTGAGTATAATTGGGATGAAAGACATATCATTACTTTTCCTGAAGATAATCTCATTTTATCAACTAACAATTTGCATGTTTATTATGGTAATAATGAAGCTATCAAAGGAATTGATATGCAATTTGAAAAAAATAAAATTACCGCTTTAATTGGTCCATCAGGATGTGGAAAATCAACTTTTCTCCGTAGCTTAAATCGGATGAATGATACTATTGATATTGCTAAAGTTACTGGTGAGATTATGTATCAAGGTATTGATGTTAATGCTCCAGAAATTAATGTTTATGAAATGCGTAAACATATAGGAATGGTTTTCCAAAGACCTAATCCATTTGCCAAATCAATTTATAATAACATTACCTTCGCCCATGAACGTGCTGGTATTAAAGATAAAAAGGTTTTAGATGAAATTGTTGAGACCTCACTTAAGCAAGTAGGCTTGTGGGATAAGTTAAAAGATGATTTACACAAATCAGCCTTCACCCTCTCAGGTGGCCAGCAGCAACGTTTGTGCATTGCCCGTGCTATTTCGGTAAAACCTGATATTCTATTGATGGATGAACCTGCTTCAAACCTTGACCCAATTGCAACAATGCAATTGGAAGAAACCATGTTTGAATTGAAGAAAAACTATTCAATCATTATTGTGACGCACAACATGCAACAAGCAGCGCGTGCTAGCGACTATACAGCCTTTTTCTACCTAGGTGATTTGATTGAATATGATAAAACAAAAAATATTTTCCAAAATGCTAAATTGCAGTCAACTAGCGACTATGTTTCAGGGCGTTTTGGATAGGAAGGAGAAGGAATGACAGAACCAATTTTACAAGTCCGAGATTTGTCAGTCTATTATGAAAAGAAAAAAGCTTTGAATAATGTGTCACTTGATATTTTTCCAAACGAAATCACGACCCTCATCGGCCCTTCTGGATCTGGTAAATCAACCCTTCTAAGAGCAATCAATCGTATGGGAGATTTGAATCCAGAATGGTCGCTTACAGGTTCTATCAGTTATGATGGCCACAACATCTACAGTCCTAGAACAGATACTGTTGATTTACGTAAAGAAATTGGGATGGTATTCCAACAACCTAACCCATTCCCAATGTCAATTTATGAAAATGTTGTCTATGGTCTACGTATTAAGGGGATTAAGGATAAAGCTATTCTAGATGAAGCTGTCGAAAAATCTTTGATTGGTGCTTCTATTTGGGATGAAGTGAAAGATCGTCTTCATGATTCAGCTCTTGGTTTATCTGGTGGTCAGCAACAGCGTGTTTGTGTGGCTCGTGTTTTAGCTACTAGCCCTCGTATCATTCTCTTAGATGAACCAACATCAGCCCTAGACCCTATTTCAGCTGGTAAAATTGAAGAGACCTTATATGGACTAAAAAAAGATTACACTATGGTTGTCGTGACACGTTCAATGCAGCAAGCTTCACGTATTTCTGATCGTACAGGTTTCTTCTTAGATGGTAATCTGATTGAATTTGAAGATACTAAGACCATGTTTATGAAACCAAAACGTAAAGAAACAGAAGACTATATTACTGGTAAATTTGGATAATCCAAATCAATGAAAGAGGTAGCCTATGTTACGTACACAATTTGAAGAAGAATTAGATAAACTACACAATCAATTTTATGCGATGGGAACAGAAGTCTTGGCACAAATTAATAAAAGTGTCCGTGCTTTTGTTAGTCACGACCGTGACTTGGCTCAAGAAGTGATTGATGAAGATGAAGTGGTCAATAACTACGAAACTAAACTTGAAAAAAAATCCCTTGAAATTATCGCTTTACAACAGCCAGTGTCACAAGACTTGCGGACAGTTATTACTGTTTTAAAGGCTTCCAATGATGTAGAGCGTATGGGTGATCATGCCTCGGCTATTGCGAAAGCAACCATTCGTATAAAGGGTGAGGAACGTGTTCCTCAAGTAGAAGCAGAAATAAGTAAAATGGGGAAAGCTGTCAAGCGTATGTTGGAAGATGCGCTTAACGCGTACATCAATGGTGATGAAGCCACTGCCCGTGAAGTAGCAACCAAAGATGAAGAAATTGATGAATATTTCAGAACCATTCAACACCAAGCGGTGGAGAGTATTAGAGAAAATCCTGAAGCAGCCTTTGCCGGTAAAGAATATTTCCAAGTTCTCATGTATCTAGAGCGTATCGGTGATTACGCTCGCAATATTTGTGAATGGGTTGTTTACCTTAAGACTGGTAAGATTATCGAATTATAAGTCACTTTATGGTATAATTAAGGGTATTGGATTCAACATCCTTTTCTTCTGAATTGGTTGCCTTTGTTTACGCCAGTTAAAAAGTTGATTAGGGAAATCCCAGCTAATATTAAGGAGTATTATGAAAGTAGTCGAACACTTGATTGAAACGTTTATTCCAGAAAACTATAATCTTTTTCTTGACATAAATCGTCAGGAAAAACAATTTTCAGGTAATGTTGCTATCACAGGAGAAGCTTTAGACAATCAGATTGCCTTGCATCAAAAAGATTTGCATATTGAATCTGTAAAACTAGATAATGAAGCACTTACTTTTGAGGTGGACCATGACAATGAATGTGTCCGCATTGATTCACCAGATACTGGTATGATGACACTTGTCATTGAATTTTCGGGTCAAATCACTGATAATATGACTGGCATTTACCCGTCTTATTACACAGAAAATGGTGTCAAAAAAGAGGTTATTTCAACACAGTTTGAAAGTCATTTTGCACGAGAAGCTTTCCCTTGCGTTGATGAACCTGAGGCAAAAGCAACCTTTGATTTATCCTTGAAGTTTGATCAAGCAGAAGATGAAATTGCTCTTTCTAATATGCCTGAATCAAACCCAGAACTTCGTCAAGAAACAGGTGTTTGGAGTTTTGAAACAACGCCACGCATGTCTTCATATTTGCTAGCATTTGGTTTTGGTGATTTACAAGGAAAAACACAAACCTCTAAAAACGGAACAGAAGTAGGTATCTTCTCAACTAAGGCTCATCCTTTAAAATCACTTGATTTTGCACTGGATATTGCTGTTCGTGTCATTGATTTTTATGAAGATTATTTTGGTGTTGCTTACCCAATTCCGTTGTCATACCATTTAGCCTTACCTGATTTCTCTGCGGGAGCTATGGAAAACTGGGGGCTTGTGACTTACCGTGAAATCTACCTTTTAGTTGATGATAATTCTACAGTATCAAGTCGTCAACAGGTAGCCCTTGTTATTGCCCATGAGTTGGCTCATCAATGGTTCGGTAATCTGGTAACCATGAAATGGTGGGATGATTTATGGCTAAATGAAAGTTTTGCCAATATGATGGAATACGTGGCTATTGATGCTATCGAACCATCTTGGAATATTTTTGAAGACTTCCAAACAGGTGGAGTTCCTCATGCTCTTAAACGTGATGCAACTGATGGTGTTCAATCTGTTCATGTTGAAGTCAAACATCCTGATGAAATTAATACCTTATTTGATGCTGCTATTGTTTATGCTAAAGGTAGTCGTCTCATGCACATGTTGCGTCGTTGGCTTGGCGATGCTGCCTTTGCAGCTGGTTTAAACGCCTATTTCAAGAAATACCAATATCAAAATACAGTAGGCTACGATCTTTGGAGAGCATTGTCGGATGCTTCAGGTAAAGATGTCTCTGGTTTTATGAATTCATGGCTTGAACAACCAGGTTATCCAGTGGTTACTGTCTCTGTTGATGATGACAATTTAGTGATCAGTCAGGAACAATTCTTTATCGGTGAGGGTGAAGAAGTTGGACGATTGTGGCAAGTTCCGCTTAATAGTAACTGGGAAGGTCTTCCAGATACTTTAATAGAAGAACGTCTAGTCATTCCAAATTACAGTCAATTAGCTGTGCAAAATGAGGGAGCTCTTCGATTAAATACGGAAAATACAGCTCATTATATCTCTAATTATAAGGGAGAGCTTTTTAATGCGCTTATCAATGATCTAGAATCTCTAGATGCAACTAGTCAATTGCAAGTTGTAGAAGAACGTCGTTTGTTAGCTGAAGGTGGTAAAATTTCTTATGCCGAACTCGTCCCTCTAATTGAGAGACTATCACAAGCTGATTCTTACATGGTTATTTCTGCAATCAGTTCTGTCTTGAATGGTCTTGATAAGTTTATCGATGAAAATAGTGAAGAAGAGGCTGCAAAACATGATTTGATTCGCCGTATTTTCCATGATAAATTTGAACGTCTAGGTTTCTTACCGAGCCCAGGAGAATCTGATGAAGATGAAATGGTTCGTCAATTAGTTTTAGCACAGTTGATCGAAGCACATGACCTTGATGTAACAGCAGAAGCAAGTCAATTATTTGAACAGTACCGCGACGATTTAGAAAAAATTCCTGCGTCAATCCGTGCAGTGTTATTGATTAATGAGTTTAAATCATCTGAAACTGCTGAATTGTTAAATGAATATATTGACTATTATGTTAAGACAAACGATGGCACCTTTAAGCGTCAATTATCTCAAGCTATTGCTCACACTAAGGATGCGCAGAATCTTTCAACAATTTTAGGGTATTTTAAAGATAAGGATATCATTAAACCACAAGATTTATCAGCTTGGTATGGAGCTCTTTTAAGTCATCGGTTTAGTCAAGATACTGTATGGCAATGGTCGAAAGTAAACTGGGAATGGATTAAATCTGCTCTTGGAGGTGACATGAGTTTTGATTCTTTTGTCATTATCCCTTCACGTTTATTTAAAACACCAACAGCTCTTGAAGAATATAAAGCCTTCTTTGAACCTCAATTAGACGATATGGCTATCAGCCGTAATATCTCTATGGGTATTAAAGAAATTTCAGCTCGTCTTGAGTTAATTAATGAAGAAAAAGAAGCTGTTTCAAACGCCCTTTTGAAATAATTATCTTTTAAGATAGAATAATTGATTACTGTCAAAATAGAGTTAATCAGAAACTAAAAATCGACTTCACCAATTCAAGTGAGGTCGATTTTTGATACACTTGTTATTGGAACAGAAGAATGCTTCAGATTTACTTAAGCATTCTACTTTATAATGAAGACAGATAATACTATCATGGAGAACTGATACGAGTGGCTTCGAGGATTAGTTTTAGGTATAATGTAACAAAGGAGAGATGCAATATGATAAAATTACTCTTGGTTGAAGATGATTTGAGTTTATCCAATTCTGTATTTGATTTTCTGGATGATTTTGCAGATGTGATGCAGGTCTTTGATGGGGAAGAAGGATTGTACGAAGCTGAATCTGGTGTTTATGATCTTATTTTACTAGATCTTATGCTTCCAGAAAAAAATGGTTTTCAAGTTCTAAAAGAGCTTCGAGAAAAAGGGATAACAACACCTGTTTTAATTATGACAGCAAAGGAAGGGTTGGATGATAAGGGACATGGTTTTGAGTTGGGAGCAGATGATTATTTGACTAAGCCATTTTATCTAGAAGAATTAAAAATGAGAATCCAGGCCTTACTTAAACGTTCTGGGAAGTTGACCGACCACACCATCGTATACGGTAATATTATCGTTGACACGACAATTAATCGTGTCACAGTAGATGGCGAAGAAGTAGAATTTTTAGGCAAAGAATTTGAATTGTTAATGTACTTTCTACAAAACCAAAATGTTATTTTACCTAAAACACAGATTTTTGATCGTTTATGGGGATTTGATAGCGATACAACGCTTTCGGTTGTTGAAGTTTATGTGTCAAAAATCCGTAAAAAACTTAAAGGAACGAATTTTGCAGATCATTTACAAACTTTAAGAAGTGTTGGTTATATTTTAAAAGATGCATAAATACATACAAAAAAAAATTCATTCTGATAATTTTAAGCCCTTTATCCATTTTATGATGGTATTCACTGCTATTTTCTTTGTGATGACAATTATTATTTTACAGATTATGAGACTTGGTCTCTACTCTTCAACGGATAATAGTCTAAAAAGAGCTCGATACTCTGCTGCTAACTATATTGCAATGACCATGGCTAGGAATTACTCATGGAGCTCAGAGGGTGATGGTTTTGGCATTACAATCGACCCTAGTAAGTTTAAACATAATGATGATTTGGCTGCTTTAGATATTATTGTGTTTGATAGATATGGAGAGGTTATTAATACGGTTGATGCCTATTCTGAGTTTTCAAGTATTAAGCTTAATAAAAAACAGCTCAATAGAATTGTTAAAGAGACTCACATCAACACTTATGGGCATGCTGAAAATTATCGCAGTGTCACACTTGAGGTTACCGATTTAGCCTATCCTCAAGTAAAATATATTAGTTTTCTAGCGAGTACGAGACAATTGGATGAAGCCTTTAACCGCTATGTTAACATTATTGTAACGATTATGATTATCTTTTGGTTAATATCAGTTATCACTAGTGTTTATCTAGCCAAGTGGAGTCGCAAACCAATCATTGCTAGTTATGAAAAACAAAAGAGCTTTGTTGAAAATGCTAGCCATGAATTAAGAACGCCCCTGGCTGTGCTCCAAAATCGCTTAGAAACCTTGTTTAGAAAACCTAATGATACCATTCTTGATCATAGCGAGAGCATTGCAGCAAGTCTTGATGAAGTTAGAAATATGAGAATGTTAACGACAAATCTATTAAACTTGGCTCGTCGTGATGATGGTATTGACCCTAATATAGAAGATATTTCACCAACATTTTTTGATGATGTCTTTAAAAATTACCAATTAATTGCTCAGGAAAATGACAAGGAGTTAGTAGTATCAAATCATTTGAAACGATCTATTAAGTCAGATAAAACACTCCTAAAACAGTTGATGACTATTCTAGTTGATAACGCTTTGAAATACACAAAGAAGCGAGGAGTTATTAGTATTTCTGTTGAAACCAAGGGACGTCGTTTGTGGTTGAGAGTATCAGATAATGGCTTAGGTATTTCAGATGATGATAAATCGAAAATCTTTGATCGATTTTACCGTGTTGATAAAGCAAGAACAAGGCAATCTGGTGGATTTGGTCTAGGTTTATCTCTTGCTAAACAGATTGTAGATACTTTGGGTGGAGAGATAACGGTAAAAGATAATGCACCTCAAGGAACTATTTTTGATGTTTTCTTATAAGATGTCTCCTTTGGACAGTTTTTGACACTTGCTTCGCAAGCTTTATTTCCCGATTAAAAAGGTTCTCAGAACTTTTTTAATCACCCCAGCACAGTTCAAAAGGTTTGATAGACCTTTTGAAGTTGCAGAGAGAAAAAGCACTGTTCTAGGTCTTATCCCGAGCGTAAAACGCGAAAGAAACAGCATTCAGCAGTGTTTAATCGAAACTAAAACCCCTAAGCAACTATGCAGTATGCAGGAGAAGCACTAAAAACAATAAATTGCTAAGCGTTTCTCCCAACCACTGTGTTAGGATATTAAAACGGCTCTTCGTCAACTGTAGTGGGTGACTTATAATTAACATCTAGAGAGAATCGTTCTGATTCTCTCTATTTGTCTCTTTCCGGTTTTCGAGAGACAACCTAAAAGGGTCACTTCCCTGACCCTTTTAGTATTCAAAGCGATGAGAATTTTGGTTTTAAAGTTTTTAAACTTCCGAAATCCAAAACCTTGTCGTTTGATATCTTTGATGAGTTTGTTGTTTTCTTCTAGCTTCGCGTTAGAATAGGGAAGTTCTAAGGCATTGATAATATAGCTCTTATATTTCAAAAAAGTTTTGAAGACCGTTCGAAACTCTTTATTCACAGTCTCCAGATGCTCCTCGATCAAGTCAAAAAAGTGGCTAGCTTGTTTCTCTTGAAAATGAAACAGTAATAGTTGATATAGAACCACTTTTTGTCCAGCCTCCTTTAATTTTTTGAATTAGAAATAGCTACGTCGATTTTTATTGTTCTTTAACTTGCAGGTTATATTTGTTTGTAATAGATTTTAGAGTAAAAAAAGAGTTGCCGTACGGCAACTCGATTCTTATTAATTAACCTAATTTAGCAGCAAGACGCGCTTTATCACGGCTAGCTTTGTTTGCGTGGATCAAACCTTTTGATTTTGCTTTATCAATGCTTGAAGAAGCAGCGCGGAAAAGCTCTTCAGACGGGTTTGCTTCAAAAGCTTTAATCGCAGAACGCATAGCTGATTTTTGTGCTGAGTTTTTTTCGTTTTGTTTAACGTTAAGTTCAGCGCGTTTGATAGCTGATTTAATGTTTGCCAAAGTATTCACCTCCATATTTACTAACTCTATCATTATATAAGAAAATGATAGCTTTGACAAGTCTTTCTCACTTTTTGAGGTAAATTTCATCAATTTTATGGTTGAGTGATTTGTGGAGGATAATATCTGCTCGACTTTTTGATGGCTCAATGTAATGTTTTAAATTGACAAGATTAATAGACTCCCAAGTATGTTTAGCGATACCTAAAGCTTCTTGTTTAGTGAGCTTTGTGAATCGATGGTAGTAGTTAGTTGTATCCTTTTGAGCAATTAGCAAAAGTTTTGAAAAACGTTCGAGATACCATTTTTCGATATGTTCTGTATTGGCATCAATATAAATAGAAAAATCAAAGTAATCAGCTATGTAAAGCCGCTCGTTTTGAGGATTTTGGAAAACATTAATACCTTCAACAATAAGAAAATCTGGCGCTTCTAAACTTAAAACAGTATTAGGAATAATGTCATAAATTTCATGTGAATAGATTGGAATATCAACCTTGCGACCATTTTTGATAGTGTCTAAAAAATGTAGCAATCGAGGCATGTCATAAGATTCTGGAAAACCTTTTCGCTCCAGAATTCCCTTATCAATTAAGGTCTGATTAGGATATAGAAACCCATCCGTGGTTACCATCTCGACTTTACACTCAGGATAAGTACGACTGAGAAGTAGTTGCAAAAGACGACTAGTTGTTGACTTTCCAACAGCAACAGATCCAGAAATACCAATGATGAAAGGGCGTTTGTTTAATTGATTTTTTAAAAAAAGACTTTTTGAAAAAGCTAAATCATCAACACTCTTTTTATAAATATTAATTAAATTGATTAATGGAAGATAGATATCTTTAACATCTTCTAACTCGATGTGGTCATTTAAACTTCTAAGAGCTTCTAACTCATCGGATGTTAGCAAGTTGTGGGAATGGCGATGCAGCTGTTGCCATTCTTGTCGAGAAATATTTTTAAAATTGATTAAATCATGAATCATAAGTCAAACTCCTGTTCAACATTATATCAATAAAAATGAAAAAATGAAAACCATTTCAGAAATCTAGAACAAAATCAAAAACTATGGTAAAATAAAAGCCGAAGAAAGAAATAGAAAAGAGATAAAATGGCTAATATGTACTATGAGGAGAATCCCAATAGCAGTCATGATATTAAAGAATTAAAAGTGAATCTTTTAGGGAATCGTTTTTCTTTTAAGACTGATGCGGGTGTCTTCTCTAAAAAAATGATTGACTTTGGTAGCCAAGTCTTATTATCAACATTAATATTTCATAAAAATGATACGCTACTTGATCTTGGCTGTGGTTACGGTCCGCTCGGCATTGCTTTAGCTAAAGTTCAAGGTGTTAAAGCTACGATGGTGGATATTAATAATCGTGCGATTGATTTAGCAAGAGAAAATGCACAAGTCAATGATGTAGAAGTAGACATTTTTCAATCTAATATTTATGATAAGGTGACTGGAAGATTTGATCATATTATCTCTAATCCGCCTATTCGTGCAGGAAAAGAAGTTGTTCATACCATCTTGGTAGAAGCATTCGATTACCTCAATCTAGGTGGAGATTTAACAATTGTTATTCAAAAAAAACAAGGTGCACCCAGCGCAAAAGCCAAAATGCAAGAAATCTTTGGTAATGTTGAAATCCTAAAAAAAGATAAAGGCTATTACATTTTAAGAAGTGTCAAATAATAAGTTCATCGTTTGACAGAGATGTTGCAAAAAGCGATTTTATAATTGCCCAAATGATTGAATTGTTCGTAAAAAAATGGTGATAGAGTTAACAAGTAAAAAAAAACATGAAAAAAATCAATTTAAACCAAAAATTAATAAAAAATATACTTACAGAATTTAAAAAAAATGGTAAAATAAGGATGACTAAAAGTTAACCTAAAGAAATAATACGAATTTTTCGTAAAAAATACTTAATAAGGCGTAAAATTGTTTACTTGATGATACATTTATAAAAAATAGAGAGCAAATGGAGAGACTTGCTGTAGAAGTAAAAGAGTATAGTTTTTCTAATGTTTGTGCTGAGGATTTTTGTTAAGTAAGATTGAAAATATTACTACGTCTAGTATCCCCCTTATTTAAGGAGAATTAGCTGATGAATACTACTGACCTTATTACTTTAGCTATAGAAGCAAGCAAAAATGCCTATGTTCCTTATTCACATTTTCCAATTGGAGCCGCAGTTCTAACCAAGTCAGGTCGAGTATTTCAAGGGTGTAATATTGAAAATATTAGTTTTGGCTTATGTAATTGTGGAGAGCGGACAGCTATTTTTAAGGCAGTTTCAGAAGGGTATCGTGAACTGGAAGCAATAGCGGTGTATGGTGAAACAGAAGAACCAGTTTCTCCTTGTGGTGCTTGTCGGCAAGTTATGGTTGAATTTTTTGAGTCAACCTCTAAAGTTATTTTAATTTCACAAAATGGTAAGACAGTCGAGATGACAGTCGAAGAGTTACTTCCGTACTCTTTTACAGATTTAAAATAATCTGTGTGTTGTTAACCTTTTGGTTATTAGCTCGCAACCTTGTTGCAAATTTTTTTAGGAGGGTTCATTAAGATGAACAAAAAGATTGTTGGTATTGGTCTAGCTTCAGTAGCTGTTCTTACTCTTGCTGCCTGTGGAAATCGTGGTGGTTCAAAGTCAGGTGGAGATGATGCTGGTCTTAAAGTTGCAATGGTAACTGATACTGGTGGTGTTGATGACAAATCATTTAACCAATCAGCTTGGGAAGGTCTTCAAGCTTGGGGTAAAGATAACGGTTTGGAAAAAGGTAAAGGATTCGATTATTTCCAATCAACTAGTGAATCTGATTATGCTAATAACCTAGACACAGCCATCTCAAGTGGTTATCAACTTATTTTCGGTATTGGTTTTGCTCTGCATGATGCGATTGAAAAAGCTGCCGAAGATAATCCTGATACAAATTTTGTTATCATTGATGATGTTATTGAAAATAAAGATAATGTTTCTAGCGCAACATTTGCTGACAATGAAGCGGCTTACTTAGCTGGGATTGCAGCTGCAAAAACAACAAAAACTAAAACAGTTGGCTTTATAGGTGGTATGGAGTCTGATGTTATCACACGTTTTGAAAAAGGTTTTGAAGCTGGTGTTAAATCTGTAGACGACTCAATTAACATTAAAGTTGATTATGCAGGATCTTTTGGTGACGCGGCTAAAGGTAAAACAATTGCAGCTGCTCAATACGCGGGTGGTGCTGATATTGTTTATCAAGTTGCTGGTGGAACTGGTGTAGGAGTTTTCAGTGAAGCTAAGTCACTCAACGAAGGTAAAGCAGAATCTGAAAAAGTATGGGTTATCGGTGTTGACCGTGATCAAAAAGACGAAGGAAAATATACTTCTAAAGATGGCAAAGAATCAAACTTTGTTCTAGCGTCAACTCTTAAGGAAGTGGGTAAAACACTTGAGCTTATTTCAACACAAGCTAAAGACAACAAGTTCCCTGGTGGGGATGTGACTGTTTATGGTCTTAAAGATGGTGGTGTAGATATTGCTACAACAAATGTTGACGAAGCTACTGTAAAAGAAATTGAAAAAGCTAAAGAACAAATTAAATCAGGTGAGATAAAAGTACCTAAAAAATAAATTTTAAACCAAGAATCAAAAAAAGGACGACCTTGGTCGGTTGTCTTTTTTTGAACTGAGATGTTATATCTCAGTAAAGTCCATCACCATTATTTTGGTGGATTTTAGTGAAATATAACTTCCATTGAAAGGAAACTCCTTATGACACAGAATGTCATTGAAATGAGAGAAATTACCAAAATTTTTGGTGATTTTGTCGCAAATGATAAGATTAATTTGAATTTGCAAAAAGGTGAAATCCATGCGCTTCTTGGGGAAAATGGGGCAGGCAAGTCGACATTGATGAATATGTTGGCAGGTCTTTTAGAACCTACAAGTGGAGAGATTGTTGTAAATGGTCGATCTGTAGTTATTAACTCACCATCAAAGTCTTCTCGAATTGGTATTGGAATGGTTCACCAGCACTTTATGCTTGTTGAAGCCTTTACTGTTGCTGAAAATATTATTCTAGGAAACGAACTAACTTCTGGAATTGCTTTGGATATGAAAAAGGCTCAAGAAGAAATCGTCGCCTTGTCTGAAAAGTATGGTCTTGCTGTTAATCCTAAAGCTAAAGTTGCTGATATTTCTGTAGGAGCTCAACAGCGAGTTGAAATCCTAAAGACCTTGTATCGCGGAGCTGATATTCTTATCTTTGATGAACCGACAGCTGTGTTAACACCTGCTGAGATTGCTGAATTTATGATAATCATGAAGAATTTAACCAAAGAAGGAAAATCAATTATCTTGATTACTCATAAGTTGGATGAAATTCGTGCAGTAGCTGATCGAGTAACTGTTATTCGTCGTGGAAAGAGCATTGAAACAGTAGAAGTTGGCGATGCAACATCACAAGAATTGGCTGAAATGATGGTTGGTCGTTCAGTTTCTTTCAAAACAGAGAAAGTAGCTTCTGTCCCAGGAGATGTTATCCTTTCCATTAAAAATCTAGTTGTTGATGAAAATCGTGGTGTTCCGGCTGTAAAAGATCTCTCATTAGATGTTCGTGCAGGAGAGATTGTCGGTATTGCTGGTATTGATGGCAATGGTCAAAGTGAGTTAATCCAAGCTATCGCTGGTCTTCGTAAGGTAAAATCAGGTCGTATTACGATTAAAGGGCAAGATGTAACTAAAATGTCTTCTCGTAAGATTACAGAACTCAGTGTTGGTCATATTCCTGAGGATCGTCATAGAGATGGCTTGGTTTTGGAGATGACATTGGCTGAGAATGTTGCTTTACAGACTTATTACAAGGAACCGTTGAGCAAAAATGGTGTATTGAACTATAATAAAATGAATGAGTATGCTCGCAAATTGATGACTGAATTTGATGTCCGTGGTGCTAGTGAATTAGTGCCTGCCAAAGGGTTCTCAGGAGGAAATCAACAAAAAGCTATCATTGCTCGTGAAATTGATCGTAATCCAGATCTTTTAATTGTTAGTCAGCCAACTCGAGGACTTGATGTCGGTGCTATTGAATATATTCGCAAACGTATCATTGAAGAGCGAACTAATGGTAAAGCAGTCCTAGTAGTCAGTTTTGAACTTGATGAAATATTGGATCTTTCTGACAGAATTGCCGTTATTCATGATGGTAAAATTCAAGGCATTGTTACTCCAGAAAATACTAATAAACAAGAACTTGGTATCTTGATGGCAGGTGGGACAGTAGCGAAGGAGGAAACCCATGTCTAAAAGAATGCAACACATCTTGGTTCCCATTATTTCAGTTATTTTGGGGCTTATCTTAGGCGCACTTATTATGCTCGTCTTTGGTTATGATCCTATTTGGGGTTATGAAGGTTTGTTCCAGATTGCATTTGGCAGTGTTAAGAATATCGGTGAAATTTTACGTGCAATGGGTCCGTTAATCCTTATTGCTCTTGGTTTTACTGTCGCTAGTAGAGCAGGATTTTTCAATATCGGTTTGTCAGGACAAGCTTACGCAGGATGGATTGCTGCAGGATGGTTTGCACTTGCTAATCCAGATCTTCCTCGCCCTGTTATGATTTTCATGACTGTCATTATTGCAGCTATTGCAGGTGGTATTGTTGGCGCTATTCCTGGTTTTCTTCGTGCATTTTTAGGAACAAGTGAAGTTATTGTCACTATTATGATGAATTATATTATTCTTTTTGGTGGGAATGCTATTATACAACGCGTCTTTTCAAAAGATATTATGCGTACAACTGACTCATCCATATATGTTAGTCAGAATGCTACCTACCAATCAGAATGGTTAGGTGCCTTAACAAACAACTCACGTTTAAATATTGGAATTTTCTTTGCTATTATAGCAGTCCTTGTTATTTGGTTCTTGCTTAATAAGACAACACTTGGTTTTGAAATTCGCTCAGTTGGTTTGAATCCTAATGCTAGTGAGTATGCGGGGATGTCTGCCAAGCGTACGATTATCTTGTCCATGATTATTTCAGGAGCGTTGGCTGGCCTCGGCGGTGTTGTTGAAGGTTTGGGAACCTTTGAAAACGTCTATGTTCAAAGCAATTCGCTAACAATCGGTTTTGATGGGATGGCAGTCAGTCTTCTAGCATCAAATAATCCTATTGGTATTATTTTTGCGGCCTTTCTATTTGGTGTTCTTAATGTAGGATCACCAGGGATGAATATTGCGGGTATTCCTCCAGAACTTGTTAAGGTTGTAACGGCATCTATTATCTTCTTTGTAGGTGCTCATTACCTCATTGAACGATTTATCAAACCAAAAAAACAAATGAAAGGTGGTAACTAATAATGAGTTTAATGACAATTTTATCCTTATTGGTTAGTTCTATGTTGATTTATGCAACACCTCTCATCTTGACAAGTATTGGTGGAACGTTCTCAGAACGTTCTGGTGTTGTCAATGTCGGTCTAGAAGGTATCATGGTTATGGGTGCTTTCTCTGGAATCGTTTTTAACTTAGGGTTTTCAGAAACTTTAGGAGATGCGACGCCATGGGTTGCGGCATTTGTAGGTGGTCTTGTTGGGATTTTATTCTCATTGATTCATGCCGTTGCTACTGTTAATTTCCGCGCAGATCATATTGTTAGCGGTACAGTACTTAATTTGATGGCACCAGCTCTAGCAGTTTTTCTTGTAAAAGTATTTTATGGGAAAGGGCAAACGGACAATATTGCCGAGGCATTTGGTAAATTTGATTTTCCAGGCTTGGCTCAAATACCTGTTATTGGTGATATCTTTTTTAAAGGAACGAGCCTGGTTGCCTATGTTGCTATTCTAATCTCATTCATCTCGTGGTACATTCTCTATAAGACAAAGTTCGGTCTTCGATTACGTTCAGTTGGGGAACATCCTCAAGCAGCTGATACCTTAGGGATTAATGTATACCGTATGAAATATTATGGAGTAATGATTTCAGGTTTTTTAGGTGGAATGGGAGGAGCAGTTTATGCTCAGTCTATTTCAGTAAACTTTGCTGGAACTACTATTCTTGGTCCTGGCTTTATTGCCTTAGCAGCTATGATTTTTGGTAAATGGAATCCAGTTGGAGCTATGTTATCTAGTCTCTTCTTTGGAATTTCTCAAAGCTTAGCCGTTATTGGTAACCAATTGCCATTATTATCAAAAATTCCAACCGTTTACCTACAAATTGCACCTTATGTTTTAACAATTGTTGTTTTAGCAGCATTCTTTGGACAAGCAGTAGGGCCAAAAGCTGGTGGTAAAAACTATATTAAATCAAAATAATCATATTAGATATGTTGAGTATCCATTAGTTTCAATCTATAAGAAAGAGCATTTCCAGTGTTGGAGATGCCTTTTTCTGGGCTCTTCGTCAACTGTAGTGGGTGACTTATAATTAACATCTAGAGAGAATCGTTCTGGTTCTCTCTTTTTGAGTGTTTAAAGCGATGAGTATTTTGGTTTTAAAGTTCTTGAATTTCTTAAAGCCTAA
>NZ_JBLOJT010000110.1:0-5532 GCF_047785745.1 Streptococcus pluranimalium
GAAGGTGAAATAATCTTTCTAATTTAATTAGCAAAATAAAAAACAGCCACTGTCCCAGTGGCTGTTAGTCATTTGAGGATATTTTGAATTTGAAATACTCCCAATGCTTATAAGTTTCTATGTACTCTAAAATACGATTACTTTCACGATTTTTAGTAGTTCTAAGCTGCAGTACACTAGGTTCAAAGTCATTTAGTTGTAAGGCTTTTTTAATTTTAGTAGGAATATTCAAACAAATTTCGTTGGTTTCTTCAAAAGCTTGATCTGTCATAGTGATATGAAAATCTTCTTCAAAACGATCGTAAATAGATTGAAATTCTTGTAAATCAGCATTGGGATTTTTGATAAAATCATGTGGTAAATAAGTTTGGTGGTAAATAAAAGGCTTATCTGCTGCAGTTCTTAACCTTGTAATTTGATAGTAATACTCAGTTTTATGAAGGTTTAATTTTTCAAGATAATAAGGATTGTTGCCTTTAGTGATGGACAAAACTTGAACCTTTTCTTGATTTGGGCAGAACAGCTCTATGTCAGAAAATTTAACAAGGACTTCGCGTCTTGAGCGTGCAACAAAGGTTCCAATCCCTTGCTTGCGCTCTACTAAACCCTCTTTTTTTAGTTCATCCAGAGCTCGGATAGCAGTGATCGAGCTAACCTGAAAAGAATTTGCAATTTCAGATTGGGTATGAAATCTATCGCCTTCAGAGAAATCTCCTGATAGAATTTGCTTTTTTAAAATTTCTTTTAGCTGTAGGTATTTCGGTTCTTTTTGTTTTTTCATGATTCTCCGCTTTCTTTTTAATGTTATTATAGCAAAAAAAAATTAAAAAATATTGGCACGAACCACTTGATATAACAAGATATAAATGTTAATATAATGATATAAAGTAAGCGGTTACAAATTAATAAAAGGAGAATTTATGAAACGATTTGTTGTCAAAGATGACTTCTATTTGGACAATAGTCCTTTTAAAATTTTGTCAGGTGCCATTCATTATTTCCGAATTCCCCCTGATAACTGGTATCACTCCTTATATAATCTTAAAGCACTTGGGTTTAATACTGTAGAGACCTATGTTCCTTGGAATATGCACGAATCAAAAGAAGGTGAGTTTGACTTTACAGGAATTCTAGATTTAGAAAAATTTCTGGCGATAGCTCAGGATTTAGACTTGTATGCTATTGTTAGACCTAGTCCATACATTTGTGCAGAATGGGAGTTTGGAGGTTTACCTGCGTGGTTATTAGCAAAAGACGTGAGAGTTCGCTCCAGTGACCCCAAATTTTTAAATTATGTGGAACGTTATTATAAGGTTCTTCTTCCAAAATTGGCAAAATATCAATTGGATCAAGGTGGTAATATTCTCATGTTTCAGATTGAGAATGAATATGGTTCTTATGGAGAAGATAAGACCTATCTAAGATGTTTGAAAGAGTTAATGGAAGATCAAGGTCTAACTGCTCCTTTCTTTACCTCAGATGGAGCATGGCAAGCGACATTAAAGGCGGGAAGCTTGATTGACGATGGGGTTCTCGTAACAGGTAATTTTGGCTCAAAAGGTAAGATTAATTTTGCTAATATGAAAGCCTTCTTTAAACAGCATAATAAAGATTGGCCCCTCATGTGTATGGAGTTTTGGGATGGTTGGTTTAATCGTTGGAAAGAGCCGATTATACGTAGAGAACCGGAAGAATTAGCTGATTCAGTGATGGAAGTTCTCAAAGAGGGAAGTATTAATCTCTACATGTTTCACGGGGGAACCAATTTTGGTTTTATGAACGGAACTTCAGCTCGTCGCAACAAAGACCTACCGCAAGTAACTTCTTATGACTATGATGCGATTTTAGATGAGGCAGGTAACCCGAGTCCGAAGTTCTATGCGCTACAAAGAAGACTTCAAGAGGCCTACCCCGATTTAGATTATAGGGAACCACTTATAAAAGAGACTATGGCAATAGACCAGATTCCATTGGTAGCTAAGGTAGCATTAAAAGATACCATTCATAACTTATCAAGAGTTTCACGTGATTTTTACCCCAAAAGTATGGAGGCCTTAAGTCAGTCAACAGGTTATATCCTATATCGAACACAGTTGCCAAAAGATAAGGAAGAAGAAAGGCTGCGAGTCATTGATGCTAGGGATCGTATTCAAGTTTTTGTGGATGATGAAAAAGTGGCTACTCAATATCAAGAAGAAATTGGTGGCGATATCATGGTTAAGCAAAAAACAAATCTTAGTCAGGTGGATATCTTGGTTGAGAATATGGGACGTGTGACTTACGGACCCAAACTGGAAGCACCGACGCAAAGCAAGGGATTGGGTCGTGGATTGATGGCTGATCTTCACTTTGTAGGAGAGTGGGAGCAGTATCCTTTGCCACTAGATAATATCTCAGACATTATCTACGCTTCAGACTTTGAATGGCAAGAAGGATTACCAGCCTTTTATAGATTTGAATATGATTGCCCAAATCCTAAAGATACTTATTTAGACTTGTCTCATTTTGGTAAGGGAGTAGCCTTTATCAATAGCTATCATCTAGGTCGTTTTTGGCAGGTGGGACCCACCCTCTCTCTCTATCTGCCAGCTAGTTTCATGAAAAAAGGAAGGAATGTAATTACGATTTTTGAAACAGAAGGTGTTTATCAAACACAGTTATCACTCACTCATAAACCATTATATAAGGAAATAGAAGGAGAAAAATTATGACAATTGTTGCAGCACGTATTGACGGACGCCTCATTCATGGGCAAGTAGCTAATCTTTGGACGACTAAACTCAATATCAGTCGTATCATGGTTGTTGATAATGACATTGTGAATAATGATTTAGAAAAAACAGGATTAAAGTTAGCAACACCAGCTGGTGTTAAACTCTCTATCTTGACTGAAGAAAAAGCAGCTACTAACATTTTGGCAGGTCGTTATGATTCACAAAGACTTTTGATTGTTGCACGTAGACCTGATCGTTTCTTATCTCTGATTGAGAAAGGCGTGACGATACCAGAATTGAATGTAGGGAATATGTCGCAAAGTTCTGAAACACGCTCTGTGACACGTTCTGTTAACGTTGTGGATGAGGATATTGTAGCATTTGATGCTATTCAAGGGCATGGCACTAAAATCATCCATCAAATGGTGCCGAATGATAGTGCTCAAGACTTTATGAGTTTGTTAAACAAAGTCCGTTAGTTTCTAAAAAATGTAACCGCTAACACCTCTTTTGGTTTTAGCAAATATTGCATGCTGTAGAGAGTCGTGAGAGCATGATTTCTCTGACTTTCTTTCTTATTTATATTTTATTAGGAGGTTTCATCATGATTGAATGGTGGCAAATTCTACTACTTACTCTCTATTCAGCTTATCAAATTCTTGATGAGTTGACGATTAACTCATCGGCAGGCTCACCTGTATTTGCTGGCTTTATGTCAGGTTTAATTATGGGAGACTTAGCAACTGGACTTTTGATAGGGGGTAGTCTTCAATTAATGGTACTCGGTGTTGGAACGTTTGGTGGTGCATCACGCATTGATGCGACATCAGGTGCAGTACTTGCGACAGCTTTTTCAGTTGGCCAAGATATTCAACCTGAATTGGCTGTTTCAACAATAGCCGTACCGGTAGCAGCACTCTTGGTTTATACTGATATTTTAGGACGCTTCTCAACCACTTACTTTGCACATCGTATCGATAAGCATGTTGAGAACTTTAACTACAAAGCTATTGAACGTAATTATCTTTTAGGGGCAGTACCGTGGGCTCTTTCTCGTGCACTTCCTGTCTTTCTAGCTCTTGTCCTTGGTGGTGGTGCTGTTGGAGCAATGGTAAATACAATTGCGAATTATCAATGGATTGCTGACGGTTTGACCCTTGCTGGTAAAATGCTTCCAGGTCTAGGATTTGCTATTTTACTACATTACTTACCAGTTAAGAAAAACTTGCACTATTTAGCTCTTGGTTTCGGTTTGACAGCAATGCTGACTACTCTATATGGAAACTTACAAACAGTTTCAACGACTTTGGGTGGTATTATCGGTGAATCAGGACTAAAGGAAACAGTTTTTGACGCAGCACCATTTAAAGGTCTTCCAATGATTGGTATTGCTATTATTGGTGCAGCTCTTGCGACGCTACATTATAAGAATGGGCAGAATGTGACAGTAGTGGAACAGACAACAGTGTTATCAGAAAGTGGGGAAATTGAAGATGACGAAATCTAATTATAAATTAACCAAAGCAGATTTTAATCAAATTAATAAGCGTAGTCTCTTTACTTTCCAATGGGGCTGGAATTATGAACGTATGCAAGGTTCAGGCTATCTTTACCTCATTTTGCCTCAGCTTCGAAAAATTTATGGAGATGGAACGCCAGAATTGAAAGAAATGATGAAAACTCATGTTCAATTCTTTAATACATCAAACTTTTTCCATACGATTATTACAGGTATTGATTTAGCTTTAGAAGAGAACGAAGGTGTTGCTTCTAAAGATGCTGTTAATGGGGTGAAAACGGGTTTGATGGGGCCATTTGCTCCGATTGGTGACTCACTGTTTGCTTCACTCGTGCCATCAATCATGGGATCCATTGCAGCATCACTAGCCACAAATGCTAACGCTATTGGTGTCTTCCTATGGGTAGCTGTGAATATTGCAATCATGATTTTCCGTTGGAAACAATTGGAGTTTGCTTATAAAGAAGGTACTAAATTGGTAACAACGATGCGTGATAAACTAGGTGCACTAGTGGATGCGGCTTCTGTTATGGGGGTTTTCATGGTTGGTGCCTTGATTGCAACAATGATTAATTTTAAATTCATTGCTGAACCACATATCGGAGATAAGGTCATCAATATTCAAGATCTGTTTGATCAAATCTTCCCTCGTTTGGTACCAGCACTGTTTACAGGCTTAGTTTTCTGGCTACTTGGTCGCAAAGGGATGAGTTCTACAAAAGCTATTTTGATTATCATCATTTTTGCACTTTTGATGTCATACTTTAAAATTTTAGGCGTTTAATGTTAGTAGGAGGAAAAATTGGTAAAATCATTAATATTACTAAGTCATGGTCATTTCAGCGAAGAATTGAAAAAAAGTACAGAAATGATTATGGGACCACAAGATACCATTCATACCGTCAGTTTGCTACCTGAAGAAGGGGCACAAGATTTTGAAAAAAAATTAAGGGATACCATCAAAGATTTAGATGATTACGTGGTATTAGCTGACTTGATGGGTGGAACACCTTGTAATGTCGCTGGTAAGTTGCTGATACAAGATTATCAGTTTGACTTGTATGCTGGTATGAATATGCCTATGATTATTGGCTTTATCAATAGCAGTCTAACAGATGAACCTATTGATTTAAAACAGTTTGGGGCGGAGAATATTCATAAAGTGAATGACCTTTTAAATAATTTTGATGACGAAGACGAGTAACATAGAAGAATCTTCTTTCAACTATCTCAGTTAGTTTGTTAATCAATACAAAAGGCCTAACGCTATCAGAAAAACCCATCACCACAAATAGAAAT
>NZ_JBLOJT010000111.1:0-5493 GCF_047785745.1 Streptococcus pluranimalium
TCATTATAAGTCATGTGGGACTTTTTGCATACAGTCAAAAAGCTCTATAACATCCGCAGTGGATTTTACCCACTACAGAAATTATAGAGCCGAAAAAGCTTGAGATGAAAGGTCTTGAGTTTTTTGTTATAATGAAATAGAGTTATTCAGAAGTAAAATGGGGTTATCATGATTAAAACAATTGTCAAAGATACTTTTTTTCTAGGTCAAAGTTCACAACGTGCAAGCAAAGAAGACCTTTATATTGCACAAGATTTACAGGATACGCTTGATTATCATAGGGAAACTTGCGTCGGTTTAGCGGCTAATATGATTGGCTATCAAAAGCGTGTGATTATTATCAGCATGGGCTTTGTAGACCTAGTGATGTTTAATCCTGAGCTTGTCTCTATAAGTGATCCTTTCGATACAGAAGAGTCTTGTCTTTCTTTAACAGGAACTCGTCCAACCAAGCGCTATGGGCAGATAAGCGTGACTTATCGCGATAGCAACTGGATGACAAAGACTATTACGTTAAGAGACTTTCCAGCACAAATCTGCCAGCATGAGCTAGATCATCTAGAAGGGATTATCATTTAGGCAAACAAATGGGTTGAAGAAAGGTTGGAAAAGCATTACTATGAATTAGTTATGATAAGAAGGAGGGGCTCTGAATTGGTCAAACGTATTGGCATTATTGTAGGGAGTATTCGCCAAAAATCGTATTCTAAGTCTTTAGCCAAGGCTATTTCAAGATTTTTTCCGAAAAATACGGAGATTAATATGATTCGCATCGATGATCTACCACTTTTCAATCCTGATTTAGACCAAGATGTTAGTCTAAGACCTAGTAGTTACGACAGGTTTAGAAGGGAAGTGAAAGCGCAGGATGCCATAATTATCATTAGCCCAGAGTACAATCGCACGATTCCTGCTGCCCTAAAAAATGCTATTGAAGTAGGGTCTCGCCCAATGACAGACATTGTTTTTAATGGTAAACCTACTTTGATTGTCACTCAGTCTGCTGGTAGTATGGGTGGTTTTGGGGTCAATCATCATTTGCGCCAGGCTTTGGTCTTTTTAAATGCTATAGCCCTGCCTCAGCCAGAAGTCTATTTATCTGACATTCATAAGGTGATTGATAAGGAAGGGAACCTTTTAAGAACAGACACAACGACGTTTTTACAACTGGTTGTAACAAATTTCTTAGCTTTTGCTGATCGGTTTATGGATTGATATTAGCTTAGGATAAGATAGCTCTGTGTTTTTTTGAAAACACAAACGAATATCACACTAATGTTGGTGATTTTTGTATGCTTTTTTGGAAAGCAATATTCAGGCACAGTATGGTTTAGTAATAATAAGAGAAGAGATTAAAGATTGAAGGTAGACAGTATCGTTAGATAGTCAAAAATAGGCGCTGGAGATAACAATAAAAAAAGAAAATATCCTTTTCTAATATTTTAGAGATATCAAAATATAAATTATTGACAGTACCTTCAAATCATAGAGTAGGATATATAATAAAGCCTTAGAGGAGAAACCATTATGGCAGTGTTGTCGATAGTCTAGTGTTTCTATATTTCTAAGTCTTTTTTCTCTCTATTTTTAGAAAAAATGTTAAGATAAATAATGTGTTTAATAATTTTATTGCTAATAGTTAAGTTATTAGCGACAAAAACCTCGTTTTGAAAGTTTGAACATTTAGTTGCCAGATAGAAAATTGGCTAATGACGTTAGCTACCGTAATCGTGGATCAATTCAGCATTATTTAAAGGTGATTGCAGAACACGGTCACTCACGTTTAGGCGAAGATATTCTAAGCGAAGAGGAAATAATGGAAAAGGAGTTTTTCCTAGGCCTACGTAAGAAAGCTGGTATTTCAATTAGTCATTTTGGAGCAAAATTTGGGTTACCTTTTGAAGAACGGTATGGTCAAATTGTTCAAGAATTGGTTCAAGATGGATTGTTGCTGCACGATGAAGATACTATTCGAATGACACAAAAAGGTATCTTTTTAGGAGATACTGTTGCTGAAAAATTTATTCTTGATAATGATGATTAGAAAGAAGGTTAATGATGGGAAAACGATACAGCACAACTTATGAGATTCCCTTTTATGAAACAGATGTGAATCATTGTGTTAAATTGCCACATTTATTGTCAGTTGCTTTGCAAGTTTCCGGCATGCAATCAGTAGAACTAGGCGTATCAGATCAATATGTTTTAGACACGTATGGTTTAGTTTGGGTCATCACAGATTATGATATTAGTGTTGAAAGACTTCCAAGATTCGCAGAGAAAATCACTATTGAAACAGAAGCAAGGTCGTATAACAAACTGTTTTGTTACCGTGATTTTGATATTTTTGGACAGGACGGGCAGAAATTGATGACCATCGCCACCACCTTTGTTTTAATTGATTTTGAGACTCGAAAAGTAGCCCCTGTTCCAGCAGAATTGATTGCTATCTATGACTCTGAATTTATCAAGAAAATGAAACGTGGTCCGAAATACCCTGTTTTGGAAAATGTAGATCAAACTGATTATCATGTCCGCTATTTTGATCTGGATATGAACGGCCATGTCAATAACAGTAAATACTTGGACTGGATTTATGATGTCATGCCTATTGATTTTCTAAAAACGCATTATCCAAAACACATCGATCTTAAGTATGTCAAAGAGATTTACTACGGCCGTGATATTGTTTCAGAAGTGCTTTTAGAAGGTAGGATTAGCCGTCACCAAATTACGACAGAAGGGCAAATCCATGCGCAAGCTTTGATTGAGTGGGCAGTTGTTTCCAAGGAGAATTAAGATGAAAGAAGAAGCTTGGTTAGAATGGGTTGTTCGTTTACAAGCCCTAGCCCAAAATGGTTTGGCTTATAATCCAGCTGTTTTTGACCGTGAGCGCTACGAGGAAATCCGGGACATTGCTAGTCAAATGATGAGTGCAACTTCTGGAATTCCCAAGTCAGTGGTTACAGAACTTTTTGCTAGTGAGAATGATTACCAGACTCCTAAAATTGATACACGAGCGGCTATTTTTCAAGAAGATAAGGTCCTTTTGGTTCAAGAAGCCAATGAGCTCTGGGCATTACCGGGAGGTTGGTGTGACGTACAAGAGTCTATCTTGTCTAACACTATCAAGGAAGTCAAGGAAGAGACAGGGTTTGATGTAGAAGCTAAGCGTTTAGTTGCGGTGCATGATAAGCGAAAAAATAACGCCTCTAATACTGCGATTAGGGTCATTAAACACTTTGTGCTCTGCCACTATATCAGTGGCTCCTTTCAGCCTAACTCGGAAACTTTAGACGCCAAATACTTTGAGCTTGATCAGCTTCCCGAATTGTCCCAAAATAAAACAACTGAAAAGCAAATCCGTCTGTGCTATGAGGCTTATAAGGCCAAGTATTGGGAAACGGTTTTTGATTGAAATGAGGAAAGAATGAGATATAAGGGTTATTTAATTGATTTAGACGGTACGATTTATAAAGGAAATGAGCGTATTCCAGCTGGTGAGCAGTTTATTGCTGATCTTCAAGAGCATCAGATTCCCTATATGCTGGTGACCAATAACACAACCAGAACACCTGAAATGGTTCAGGACATGTTGGCTAGCAAGTTCAATGTAAAGACACCGCTTGAGACCATTTACACAGCGACTTTAGCGACAGTAGATTATATGAATGACATGAAACGCGGTAAAACGGCTTATGTTATTGGGGAAAAGGGACTAAAAACAGCGATTGCGGCAGCTGGTTACGTCCATGATGAAGAAAATCCTGCTTATGTAGTGGTTGGTTTAGATACTCAAGTGACCTATGACCAGTTAGCTGTAGCCACTTTGGCCATTCAAAAGGGTGCCTTCTTTATCGGTACTAATCCTGATCTTAATATCCCAACGGAACGTGGTCTTATGCCGGGGGCTGGTTCACTCTTGGCGCTTTTAGAAGCTGCGACACGTGTATCCCCAATCATTATTGGAAAACCAGAAGCTGTTATCATGGACAAGGCTTTAGATAGATTGGGTGTTAAGCGAGAAGAAGCTATTATGGTTGGTGACAATTACCTAACTGATATCACAGCTGGCATCAAAAATGATATTGATACACTCTTAGTGTTGACTGGATTTACTAAAAAAGAGGAGTTGCCTAGCTTGCCAATTCAGCCGACTCATGTTCTGGATTCCTTGGCAGATTGGTCGTTTGATTATCTATAAGTTTTCCTTAAGACACTTGTAGTAAATTTATGGGTAGAATTTGATTTCCAAACGATAAAAAATAGAGTTTAGTTGAGGTGTACATGTATCCCCGTATTAGTCAGTGTTTTTTGGCCTTACTTAGTATTATTTGGCTCCTATCTTTAGCGATTCTATTGACGATTTTGATTGCTTGGCTAGCCTATCCTTTAGCTATATCTTGGCTTCACATTCCAGAAATGGTTGATCTTTCAACATCAGCTATTTTAAGAAATTACAATCATCTTTTAAGTTATTTGATGAATCCTTTTCATCATACGCTGGCAATGCCTGATTTTGCTTCTTCAAAAGATGGTCTTAAGCATTTTTCTGATGTCAAAGGTTTATTTCATCTTGTTCAGCTTGTTTTTATAGGAACTTTGTTACCAACCTGTTATTTCTGGTATCGTTCTATACGGTATAAAATCCTATTTTTATATCAGCGCATGTATGTTATGGCAGTTATTTTACCAGTTCTTATCGGCTTGTTTGCTATTTCAATAGGCTTTAACGAATTTTTTACGCTTTTTCATCATGTTTTGTTTCCAGGTGATAGCACATGGCTTTTCAACCCTTATACAGATCCTATTATTAATATCTTGCCAGAAACCTTTTTCTTTTATTGTTTTTTATTGTTTTTTGTGATTTATGAATTTTTGATGGGATTTCTTTCTATTTTTAGTAAACATATACACCCTGCGAGTGACACGGTTTATCAATAATGGCTTGTTGGCAACAAAAGTTGGTGGCTAATCGCTAACAGAAACAGCTGATCAAAAATTTTTAAATAGAAATGAGGCTAGGACAAATGTCCCAGCCTTTTTAGTCAGCTAAGCAGCAGTGGTTGAGTGCTTCGAGGCACATAATACTCGAAGAAAATTAAAATCTGACTAGAAAAAGCGTCGTAGCTAGAACCAAAGTTCATCAAGGTAAACTTGACAATATCCGATTTTGATTTTCAATGAGTATCAATAGAGAGGCAAAAATATGTGGTTTTGTCTGAGAATTTCATTCTAACGAATAATAATAATTGTACTAGTACAGTTATTATTTAACTGTTATAAATTAGAAAGATAATTTCTAGTGAGCAAGTTTTTTGCGCTTAGAAGCAGAGGGTATTATCATTACTAACGTCAAATCCTAAAACGTTTGCAATATGTCTTATCAGCAATCATAATAGAGTTGATACTTAACAAAAATCAAAAATAGCGATACAATAAGAATATGACAAAAGAATTTAGGGAATCTCAAATCCAAGAATTGCAACTTGC
>NZ_JBLOJT010000112.1:0-5455 GCF_047785745.1 Streptococcus pluranimalium
CACGTTTTACACGTTTTACACGTTTTACACGTTTTACACGTTTTACACGTTTTACATTCTAATTGTACTATAACCACACTAAATTGTCAAACATTTTTATTGTTTCTAATTTTTATTTTTTGAAACCATATCCTATTGTTTAAGGAGTTTCTTATGCTTTAATATCAAAAAAAATATTAGTCATGAAAATAACTTCTCATTTTCTTTTCAAAGAATTAATATCACAATCTTATGAAAGCGCTACCTCAAGTGTGAGGTTTGGTTAATTGGAGACATCAACCATTATTGGTTCTGTTTTTAATTTGAAATCGCCCATCCAGTTCTTTACAATTATTTTTTTGGTAATCATATCCTGTTGTCACACATTATCTCTGGTTGAGATGGCTAAGGTATATTTTTCTGTACAGGTTTTACACCATGCAAAAAAGGAATCTCTAGACCCCTTTTTTGATTTTTTAATGACTAGAAAACCTTATTTCTCAGTAAGGGCATCAAGTCCTGGAAGTACTTTACCTTCAAGGAGTTCCATTGAGGCACCACCACCTGTTGAGATCCATGAAAATTTGTCTGCACGACCAAGGTTGATAGCTGCAGCGGCTGAGTCACCACCACCGATAATTGATTTAACACCTGGCTGTTTAACGATAGCATCCATAACACCGATTGTACCAGCTTGGAAGTCAGGGTTTTCAAAGACACCCATAGGACCATTCCAAACAACTGTTTTAGCGCCTTCAAGAGCTTCTTCAAATTTAGCAATTGATTTAGAACCGATGTCAAGACCAAGGAAACCTTCAGAAACAGCCTCACCTTCAGTATCACGTACTTCAGTGTAATCTGCAAAAGCGTTAGCTTCTTTTGAATCAACTGGCAAAATCAACTTACCGTTTGATTTTTCAAGCAATTCTTTAGCAACATCAAGTTTGTCTTCTTCAACAAGTGAGTTACCAATTTCGATACCTTGAGCTTTGTAGAATGTGTAAGTCATTCCACCACCGATAAGAACTTTATCGGCTTTATCAAGAAGGTTTTCGATAACACCGATTTTATCTGAAACTTTAGAACCACCAAGGATAGCTACGAATGGACGTTCTGGAGTTTCAACTGCTTCTTGGATGTAAGCAATTTCGTTTTCAAGAAGGTAACCAGCAACAGCTTTATCAACGTTAGCTGAGATACCTACGTTTGAAGCGTGCGCACGGTGAGCTGTACCGAAGGCATCGTTAACGAAGATACCATCACCAAGTGATGCCCAGTATTGACCAAGTTCAGGATCGTTTTTAGACTCTTTCTTACCGTCAACATCTTCAAAACGAGTATTTTCAACAAGAAGAACTTGTCCATCTTCAAGAGCGTTGATGGCTTCTTCTAATTCAGCACCACGAGTAGCTCCAGGGAAAGCGACATCTTGTCCAAGTTTTTCAGCAAGTGCTTTAGCAACTGGTGCTAATGATTTGCCATCTTTGTCTTCTTCTTCTTTGACACGTCCAAGGTGAGAGAAAAGGATCGCACGTCCACCCTCTTCAACAATGTGTTTGATTGTTGGAAGAGCTGCAGTGATACGGTTATCGTTTGTGATAACGCCATCTTTCAAAGGAACATTAAAGTCAACGCGAACGAGGACTTTTTTACCTTTTAATTCAACATCTTTAAGCGTTAATTTAGCCATTAGTAAGACTCCTTATTAATTTTTATAGGAACTATTATATCACATTTCTCCTCAGAAACCTATGATATGAAAACAATAAATTAATTATTTCACATTTTGGGACAATGCTTTCATAGGATTATTTCGGTAACAAGATAAAACTCAACATAAAGAGAAAGAAACCTGTCAGAGACAGATTTCTAAGCTATTTTTAAAATTCTACTGAATCCGGATCTTTCTGACTAGCAACCCCTTGCACCTTATCTAATTTATCTTCATCTTCATCAGATAAAACAAAATCAAAAATCTCTAAATTAGAAGTGATATTTTTAGGGGTTACTGATTTAGGAAGGGGTAAAAATTCTTTTTGAAGTGACCAGCGCAATGCCACTTGAGCGACAGTTTTTCCATATTTTTCTGCCAATTGATTAGCTAAATCATTACTAAAAATAGACCCTGTTCCTAATGGGCTGTAAGCTTCAAGAAGGATATCATGCTTGCGACAAAATGCAACGAGATCATCCTGTGAACAACCTGGTGCCAAGAGAATTTGGTTGACCATCGGTTTGATTTCTGCTGTTTCAAAAAGTGCTTCCAAATGATGTTTCATAAAATTCGACACACCTATCGCACGGATTTTCCCAGCTTTATAATATTCTTCCATAGCTTTCCATGTTCCCGCATTAGCTTCTCGCCAATTATCACGAAAAGCCTTTGGATTTGGCCAATGAATCAAAAGAAGGTCTAGATAAGACACACCTAATTTTTTAAGTGATTCTTCAATAGACGCTTTTGCCAAATCATAGCTATGGTTACTGTTCCATACCTTCGTCGTTAAGAAGATGTCTTTACGAGAAATACCACTATCAGCAATCGCTCTACCTACGCTCTCTTCATTCTTATAAGCTTGCGCAGTGTCAATGTGAGTATATCCTTCCTTCAAAGCATGACTCACAGCCTGATAGGCTTCATCACCATCAGGAATTTGCCAAGTTCCAAAACCAAGTTTTGGAATAGTTACACCATTAGATAAAGTATATGTTTCCATAAATGACTCCTTTATGATTTTTTTGGCAGAATGAATTAAATAGGCTTGACTAAAGACAATCTCAATAGAGATTATTGTTTAAAAAGGACTGTCTCAAAATCAAATATCTCTGGTAAATGACGAGAAATTGAATACTCAAATACTTTACAATTATCTAGACTAACAACTTGCTCAACCTGCATCAGAAAATCAGTCTCTTTCAAATCCATTTTCTCTGCTTCAAGCTCATCTGGTCGGACACCAGTAACTTTAACAAAGGCACTGTGAATCTTACGTCCAAGCTCTTTAGTAATATACTGATAAATAGAACTTTCTAAGTGATCACGTTTTAAATGAGGTATCACATCTAAAGGCATATAGGTATATTCTATAATACTTGGTTTTTTATCAATACAACGCAATCGGATAATTTTATAAGCAAAATCATCTTCATTAATCGATAATTTTTCTGCTAACTGACTATCTACTCTAATCACATCAAAAGCAAGAACTTCTGTATCTAGCTTGTCACCATAGTCTTCAGTAGCTCCATTCAAGGTATAAACATGAGGCATCTGTACAGACTTCCAGTCGCGCACAAACGTCCCAGAACCCCTGCGACGAATAAGATAGCCTTCCACTACGAGCATATCTAAGGCGCGCTTTAATGTCATTAAACTCACATCAAACTCTTTTGCCAATGTTTTACCATCTGGTAAACTAGCATTAACTGGATAAAAACCTTCTCTAATACTTTGACGAATTTCTTTAGCGATTTGTAAATATTTTGGTTCAATATGTCCGATAATCGGTCACCACCTCTTCAATAAATATAGCATTTATAAATGACAAAGTCTGATCTTTTTAAAAATCAACTATTTTGAAAAACTTTCTCCTTATATCTTAACACAATCCTTTTGATTCCGAAAATTAAACCTATTAAACTTACTATAAAAACGCCAAGAAACTAGAAATTCTAACCATTTGATAAAATACTAGAATTTTGTATGATAAATAGTTATAACAAGAACAAAACCCACCTCTAAAAGCTGTAAAACTATAGCAGTTTAAGATTACAATATCAGTTAGAATGATAGTATCATCCTCCCTAATAATATATACTGTTAACTGACAGTATAGATTAAAGTTAATGTGTAGACCATGATCCTTTAAAAAACTTTGCGAACAAACACATTATCTACCTTATCAGAGCTTAAGATGCATCATTTTCATTAACCAACTTTCGTTAAAGAGGTTCTCTTACCTCAGCCCTGTTTATTGATATCCTAGTATATGAATACTCATTGAAAATCAAAATCTGATATTGTCAAGTTTACCTTGATGAACTTTAGTTCTAGCTACGACGCTTTTTCTAGTTAGATTTTGATTTTCTTCGAGTATCAACTATCCTACTATCAGCTTAAAAACTAGGAAGCAAGTATGGAAGGATAACTTTAGATATAAAAAAAGAGAAGACCAAAGAGATCTTCCCTAAATATTAGCTCACAGCTAAATTATAACTGGGCAATTACATCAGAACTGAAAGAGCCCATTTCTTGCTTTTATTGATTAACAATCAATTATTTAGCAATTTTTGCGAAGTACTCAAGAGTACGAACAAGTTGTGAAGTGTATGACATTTCGTTGTCGTACCATGAAACAACTTTAACCAATTGCTCACCGTCAACTTCAAGAACTTTAGTTTGAGTAGCATCAAACAATGAACCAAATGACATACCAATGATATCTGAAGAAACGATTTGATCTTCTGTGTAACCATAAGAATCGTTAGCTGCAGCTTTCATAGCAGCGTTAACTTCTTCTACAGATACGTTTTTAGAAAGAGTTGCAACCAATTCAGTTACAGAACCTGTTGGAACTGGAACACGTTGTGCAGCACCATCAAGTTTACCATTAAGTTCTGGAATTACAAGACCGATAGCTTTTGCAGCACCTGTTGAGTTAGGTACAATATTAGCTGCAGCTGCACGAGCACGACGAAGGTCACCACCGCGGTGTGGTCCGTCAAGAACCATTTGGTCTCCTGTGTAACCGTGGATTGTAGTCATAAGACCTTTTTCTACACCAAAGTTATCATGAAGAGCTTTTGCCATTGGAGCAAGACAGTTTGTAGTACATGAAGCACCTGAGATAACTGTTTCAGTTCCATCAAGAATATCGTGGTTAGTGTTGAAAACAACTGTTTTAACATCGTTTCCACCAGGAGCAGTGATAACAACTTTTTTAGCACCATTTTCATGGATGTGTTGCTCTGCTGCTGATTTAGAAGCAAAGAATCCTGTAGCTTCAAGAACGATTTCTACACCGTCAGCAGCCCAGTCAATGTTTCCTGGCTCACGCTCAGCAGAAACTTTAATGAATTTACCGTTAACTTCAAATCCACCATCTTTAACTTCAACAGTACCATCGAAACGGCCTTGTGTTGTATCATATTTCAAAAGGTGAGCAAGCATGTTTGGATCTGTAAGGTCGTTGATGCGTGCAACTTCAACACCTTCTACATTTTGGATACGACGGAATGCAAGACGACCGATACGACCGAAACCGTTAATACCAACTTTAACTGTCATTTGTGATTTCCTCCTTATGAAAATCAATAAATAATTCTACTAGGGAATACCCCTATACTTATTGTGAAAATATTAACTAATATATCTACCAGCTAACCTTTCAACACTATTATTATATAATAATTTCCTTAAACTTGCAAATCCTAATTATTTTCTGCAAAACAAATGGGACATTACTCCCATTAGCAT
>NZ_JBLOJT010000113.1:0-5432 GCF_047785745.1 Streptococcus pluranimalium
TTTTATAGCCCTTTTTGAAGGATACGGGACGCCAGTAAGTAAGTCACTTGATACTTTTCTGCTAATCGTTTAAGAAAAGCCAACATATCTAAAGAACTAGTAGCAAGGCTTGCTTCAAGACTCTTATAGATTGCCAATTCATCACTAGTAGCCTGCTTTTTGAAGTAACCCCAGATATGTTGATAGGCTACTCTTAAAGTTTTTTCACTTGGAGAAATGGCTTGCGCTTCTAATATCAACTGTTTAAATAACTGATATTTCTCGTCTGACCATTCATTGCCCTTGAAAAGTTGACGCAAAGCATTATAATGTTGTTGCGAATGCGCCATGACCCAATATTTTTGATAAGCCCATTCTTTTTGAGCCTCTAACAAAGAATTCCCTGGTTTAGAAGTCATCATTTTCAACCAAGCTAATATCATAAGTAAGATCATCCCGAAGCATTTTCTTAACACGGCACTGCTCATCTACATAAGCCAAAATCTCTTCTATCATCGTATTGTCTAGGACATGAGCAATTCCTACAAGGAGTTTAAAATGTCCCTCGTCATATGTTGAATCGACTACACTAGCTACAACTGTTTCTTGATGAAAACGAGCAAAATAACCTTGAATACACATGGTGACGCATGAAGCCAAAGCGATATTAACCAAACTCATAGGCGTCTCCCCATCTTTAGGAAAACCAAAGAGTTCTACGGATTTCCCATAGCCTTCTGATACTGAATGATAAAGCTTATCTCCTTTTATTTT
Source organism: Streptococcus pluranimalium (assembly GCF_047785745.1). Taxonomy (GTDB): domain Bacteria; phylum Bacillota; class Bacilli; order Lactobacillales; family Streptococcaceae; genus Streptococcus; species Streptococcus pluranimalium_B. The sequence goes on from NZ_JBLOJT010000113.1 coordinate 754, forward strand.
TGTTTGATACATTGTCAACCTCATTTCTAATGCCTTAAAAGCCCAAGACTGAGATTTGAGCTAATGGTTTATCGAATTTCTGCTCCAAGCTTCTCAGCCAGTGATTTTGTGATTTTTTCCATATACTTAGCTACTTCTTCATCCGTTAAATTATCGTTTGGATTTTGGAAGGTTAGGCTATAAGCCATGGATTTCTTACCTGATTCAATATTATTACCAGCATAAACATCAAAGAGTTTGATAGCTGTTAAGCGTTTGACACCTGCATTTTCAATCGCATCCACAATTTCTTGATGACTTGTTTCTTGATTCAATAGCAAGGCAACATCACGAGATACAGCAGGGTATTTGGTAATATCAGTAAAAATTAAATCATTTGTCAAAGCTACTTCAATAGCTGAGAGATTGAGCTCTGCCACATAAGTTTCTGGAATATCAAAATCTTTAGCCGTTTGTGGATGAACTTGTCCCACAAAACCAACTTTAGCGCCATTTAAGATAATCGATGCTGTACGACCTGGATGCATATTTGCCATATCTTTTTCAGCGATATAAGTCACATCCAAATTAAGCTGAGCAAAGATCATCTCCACAATACCCTTGGCATAGAAGAAATCAACTGGAACTGCTGTTGTTTGAAAATCTTTTTCAGCTACTAGACCTGATAAGGTCATCCCAAAGGTATTGATTTCATTTGGTAAATCTTCTTTTGGATTGCCAGTTTGTTCAAAGACCTTACCAATTTCATAGAGGGCAAGGTTTTTGTTCTTACGAGCGACGTTATAAGCCACGATATCCAAGATACCTGATGTCATGTTTTGACGAAGAGCGGAACGGTCAACAGTCATTGGCCACATGAGCTCTGTCAGATGACTAGGTGCCGCATTGAAGGCTGTCGCTTTTTCAGGAGTTGTTAAAGCGTAAGAAATAACTTCTGTTAAGCCTGCTCCTTCAGCCACAGCCTTAACTTTACGACGTAATTTCTGAGTCCTTGTCAAGGCACCAGCTGTTCCTGCTGCTTCTGGAAGAGTCGTTGGTAATTTATCATAGCCATAAATACGAGCAATTTCCTCAACCAAGTCAGCTTGGATGCTAATATCCCAACGACGACGAGGAACGGCTACCGTGAATCTGTCAGCTGAACCTGATAATCCGAAGCCAAGTTTCGCAAAAACGTCTTCAATATCAGAATAGGTCAATTCGGTACCCAAACGAACATTGACATAGTCTAAGGTCGTTGACACTTCCACAGGTTCAGTAGGCAGAGCACCTGCTTGCACACGACCTGATAAAACTTCTCCTCCAGCTAATTCTTCAAGCATAGCAGCTGCAAAATCAAGTGCTTCTGTAACGGTATCAAAGTTAATCCCTTTTTCAAAACGAGATGAACTTTCAGAGCGAAGGTTCAAGCGACTTGATGTTTTACGGATTGACTTACCATCGAAAACAGCTGCTTCAAGAACAACGGTCTTAGAAGAATTATCAATCTCAGTATCCTTACCGCCCATAACGCCAGCTAGAGCGACAGGTTTATCCGCTACTGTGATAACAATATCATCAACAGTCAATTTACGTTCTTCACCATCAAGAGTGACTAAGGATTCCCCATCACGGGCATCACGAGCTACAATTTTGTTCCCTTGGAATTTAGCTAGGTCAAAGGCATGCATAGGTTGTCCAAAGTAAAGCAAGATGTAGTTGGTGACATCGACGACATTATTAATCGGACGAATGCCAGCGTTCATGAGAAGGTTTTGTAACCACTGTGGGCTTGGTGCCACTGTCACATTTTCAACCACACGACTAGCATAAGTCATGACCTTGTCGGACTCAATAGCAACTTCAATAACTTCTTTAGCTGATTTAGTAACTTCTGTAACTGATTTTTCTGGGAAATTCACAGTTTTATCATAAATGGCAGCTACCTCATGAGCAACACCCCGCATAGAGAAAGCATCGGCACGGTTAGGTGTAATTGATAGTTCGATAATTTCATCATCCAAATCAAGATATGGGAAGATGCTATCACCTGGTACAGCATCTTCAGGCAAGACTTGAATACCGTCTGAAAATTCTTTTGGAATAATAGATTCTGGCAATCCTAATTCTTGAAGCGAACAAATCATCCCAAGAGATTCCATACCACGGATTTTACCTTTTTTAATCTTATAGTTATCAGCAATGCGTGCTCCTGGAATAGCTACAATAACCTTGATTCCTGCTGTCACATTTGGAGCACCACAAACGATTTGACGAGGCTCTTCATCCCCTGTATCCACTTGACAGAGGTGCAAGTGAGTTTCTGGAACATCTTCACATGAGATAACATGACCCACTACTAATTTTGATAAGCCTTCAGCAGGAACTTCTACACCTTCCACTTCAATTCCTGTTGTAGACATTCTTTCAGCTAATTCAGCAGATGAGACATCGATGTCCACCAACTCCTTAAGCCATTTATAAGAAACTAACATAATCAATAAAATACCAAGTCAAATGGAAAAGTAACCATAAAAAGTTAATAACTATTCTCCTTTGTCATTGTTACTCAATATTTGAACTTGATTTATTTCCTTTCACTTAAATTTTTATAGGATAATTTTTGCTATTAAGAATTGCCCACTTAAAAGCTATATCTTTCAATTTGTATCTTCTTTTTGGGACTTAACTCAAGCGTTTTCTTAATAACCAGCCTGTATCAACCTTATCTTCAGAAACGACAAACTCATGCTCGGCAAATTTTTCAAAACCATAGCGACTATAAAATGTTTGAGCTTTAATATTGTGCTCCCAAACACCTAACCAGGCCCAATCAAAGGGACCTGATTCAGCTACTTCCAAAGCATACTCAAAAGCAAACTTACCTAATCCCGCTCCTTGATAGGCTTTTAAGATATAGATTCGTTGGATTTCCAACGCATTATCTAGTTCAAATTCTGTCTGAGCTTCTCCCCAATTAAGTTTAAGGTAACCGACCACTTGATTGTTTAGGAGAATAAAATTAATTTCAGTATCCGGGTGCTTTAGCTCAGCCTGCAAAGTTTCTAGAGCATCATCTGTGTCAAAAAAAGATTGCAGTTGCTCAGGTGTGTTATCATGTCCAAAAGTCTCTGTGAAGGTCTGCTCTGCTATAGATTTTAGAAGAGGCAGCTCATCCTCGCGCACAGGTCGAATGCCAATCATCTTAACCATTTTACAACCTCCTACTTGAATTGAGCCGAAAAGCGAGCATCTCCTTGGTAGAAACCACGGATGTCATTGATACCATAGCGAAGCATGGCAACACGTTCTTGACCTAAACCAAAGGCAAAGCCAGAGTACTTCTCTGAATCAACGCCAGACATTTCAAGGACACTTGGGTGAACCATACCTGCACCAAGAATTTCAATCCAGCCTGTTTTCTTACAAACATTACAGCCCTTCCCGCTACACTTGAAACACGAAACATCAACCTCTACAGATGGTTCTGTGAATGGGAAATAGGACGGACGAAGGCGAATCTTACGGTCTGCACCGAACATTTTTTGACTGATTAACTCAAGCGTTCCTTTAAGATCAGCCATAGAGATATTTTCTCCTACAACAAGTCCTTCAATTTGATGGAATTGATGTGAATGAGTCGCATCATCAGTATCACGACGGAAAACACGTCCTGGTGAAATCATTTTAAGTGGACCTTGACTGAAATCATGCGCATCCATTGTACGTGCTTGGACTGGACTAGTGTGCGTACGCAACAAAATGTCTTCTGTGATATAGAAAGTATCTTGCATGTCACGCGCAGGATGGTCTTTTGGTAAATTCATACGCTCAAAGTTGTAATAATCTTTTTCAACTTCGTAGCCGTCCACAACTTGATAGCCCATACCGATAAAAATATCTTCGATTTCTTCACTAGTCTGTGTCAGAACATGACGATTCCCCAAAGTCATTTGACGACCAGGAAGGGTTACATCAAGACTTTCTGACTCAAGTTGTGCCTTGATTTTGGCAGCTTGAACAACTGCTGCTTGCTCTTCAAAGGCTTTTGTCAAAACGTCTCGAACTTCATTGACTTGTTTACCCACAACAGGTTTTAAGTCATTTGATAAATCCTTGAGGCCTTTTAAGAGCTCCGTCAACGAACCCTTTTTCCCAAGAATTTGGACGCGCAAGTCTTGTAATTCTTTTGAATGATCGCCATTCAATTCTTTTAATTTAGCCTGCGTTGAATTTTTCAACTCTTCTAATTTAGCTTGTAAATCCATAAGTTAAGATATATTGAGCTGTCCGCTAGCAAAATAAACAACCAATCTTGTGACGGTTTCATGCTAACAGTTAGCCCCGTTTAATTGCAGTCAAATAGTGACTGTAACCAAACCTTCCTTTCATCAATAATTATGTAGTTCTTCTGAATCTTTAAGGCAATCGTTGAGGATAAAAAAAGGTGCCAAAACTCCTGAAACGGAGCGTTGACACGCGGTACCATCCGATTTTTATCTAGCAAAGCAGACCTTAATTCGACTGTCTCCAATATGAGTGAATTCGTCCTATTTCACTTCAGAAGAGTTCCAGTCACGCTCTTCATTCCCTGACAAGTTTCCTAAGATTACTAGTCTCACAGACATCTATTCAATTACTAATAGTTTATCAAAAAATTGACACTTAAACAAGTGTCAGTTTCTCAACCACTACTCATT
>NZ_JBLOJT010000114.1:0-5301 GCF_047785745.1 Streptococcus pluranimalium
GACGAGCTAAAACCAATGTGACCTTAACCAACCTGCTCTACACTATCTGTCGTTTTGAGCAAATCAAACGACTGGGATTGCCATCATGGGCTTAGTGCGCCCATAGGAAAATAAGCCAGAAGTAAGCTTGGAAAGCGAAGCTTACTGGAAACAAGGCTTACAAATAAGGCTTACTTAATAACTACTTGAAGTTTTTAGACGTGCCCTCTTTTGTAAATCAAAGGTTGGGTCAAATTTTTCTAAATACCACTGTCAACCTAATAAACCAGTATTACAAATAATACCATTCATCGCCATATGACTGATTTAATTCTTGATGACACTAGGACCAACTAATTCTAAAACCTTATCAAAGATAAGATCTGTTTTAAGTTCGCCGTCTTTTTCCAGAATAATGTCATCATAACCGAAAGCCATCAATCGGTCTGCTTTTTCAAGATGGCGAACAGATACCATAATTCTAACTTGTGAGTAAGTTGCCTTGACTAATTTTGTAAAGGCGATTCCTACTGCCGAGGCTGCTCCTCTAACTAAAAGAGTATCATTTTTTTCTATTCTCAACTGTTTCATGGAGCCAAAAGCTGTAAAATAAGTCTCTGGCACAGCCGCCAGATTTTCCCAAATAAGAACCATCAAAATCACGTCCCATTTCTCCCATTATTGAAATCACTTTATGTCCTACAGGTAATACAGCTTCATCACTTGTTTCTACAATACTCCCAACACATTCGATACCTAAAATTCTTGGAAAAGAGACACTAGGCGAATAACCGTTTCTAGTGAAAATTTCTGAACGATTAATACCAAATGCTTCAATTTTAACAAGTGACCAACCTTCTTTTATTTGAGGAATTGGTCTCTCGGTAACCTCTAAGACATTCCTGTCACCCGGATGACTAAGAACCTGTATTCACAAAGTTATAAAGCCCTTAAAAGACGATTAATGTGTGATAGTTTGACAAAAGCAACCTCTGACGATACCTATTTTTCAACATCCTTAGCCAATCTTCGAGAGTGGTTCAACCAAGCAAAAGTTCGCTCAACAATCCAACGTTTGGAAATGATTTGCCACCTACCCTTAATTTTTTCAGAAATATCTACCGGGCAACCAAACTCCTCCCTTATCATCTCCTCAAAACTTTTCCGGTAGCCAGCATCGGCTGAAAAAGCCTTGATGGTTGGGAATTGTAGCATCACTTTTCGAGCTACTAAAAAGCCTGATTTTGTGTCGTGCAAATGAGCTGCATGAACCACCACATCAAGAAGATTTCCCATGTTATCAACAACGATGTGGCGCTTCCTCCCTTTGACTTTTTTACCGCCGTCAATCCCACGTTGCTCTGCAACATCTGTTGTTTTCACGCTTTGAGAATCAATGATAGCATAGGTTGGAGAGGCTGCTCTACCAGCTTTCAATCGCTTTTTTTTACCAGTTCCGTCAAAATGGTGTCCCACAAGCCGCTCTCCTTAGCACGACGAAAGAAACTCCAGACAGTTGGGGAAGGAGGGAAATCATGAGGGAGCATGCGCCATTGGCAGCCTGTTTTAGTGATATACAAGGTTGCGTTCACGAGTTCTCGTTTAGACTATTTATAGGTGCGGTGTTTGGAGAAATAGGGTTCAAGTTGAGCCCATTTTTGATCGGTTAAATCAGTATCATATGCTTTTCGTGCCATATCTTTAGTTTAACATTTTTTATGAATACAGGTTCTAACTACAACAGCTTTCATTACGACACCTCTTTAGTCAAAAATTTTTACTATTTACATTTAGTATAGTTAACATTGTTATCTTGGTCAATTTTTTTGACTAAGACTCAAAGAAAATCAAAATCTGACTAGAAAAAGCGTCGTAGCTAGAACTAAAGTTCATTAAGGTAAACTTGACAATATCAGATTTTGATTTTCAATGAGTATAAGATAATATCGAAATATGGTACACTCTTTCATCTATAATCATGAAGCAAAACCCTATTCTTACAAACTCCTAGCAGACATTGCTAAAGACTTATAGACTCATCATGACAGAATCAAAGATAAGCCTTAGAATTGCTCTTTCTCAACAATGTCACTCTAAGCTATTTTCTCTTTTAAGATTTTTGCCAGATTCATCTTTAAGTAGATAAGTTACTGAAACATAAATTCCATCCACAATGGACATCAAGATACATTTCCTATCCTAAGAAAACCTGGATATTCTATAATATGATCGCGCTATTTCTAATTGACAATAAAGTCATTGACAAGGAAAATCATGAAAAAATTCACTGCCGAATTAATAGGTACTTTTATCCTTGTCTTTATTGGGACAGGAGCTGTTGTCTTTGGTAATGGTACAGAAGGTCTTGGACACCTTGGTATTGCCCTTGCTTTTGGTCTGTCTATCGTGGCAGCTGCTTATTCTATTGGTACTATCTCTGGTGCTCACTTGAACCCTGCAGTATCTGTTGCTATGTTTGTAAACAAACGCATGGATGCTAAAGAATTGGTTAACTACATCGTCGCTCAAGTTATCGGTGCTATCATCGCTTCAGCAGCTATCTTCTTCTTAGCAGGTGGTGCAGACAGCGGTCTTGGTTTAAATGCCTACACAGAAGTGAGCACAGCAGGTGCTTTCATCTTCGAATTAATCACTAGCTTTATCTTTATCTTGGTCATCGTAACCGTTACTTCTGCTACAAAAGGCAACGGTAAAATCGCTGGTCTTGTGATTGGTTTAACATTGACAGCTATGATTTTGGTTGGTTTGAACATCACTGGTCTTTCAGTTAACCCCGCTCGTAGTTTGGCGCCAGCTCTATTTGTTGGTGGTAAAGCACTTGCTCAACTTTGGGTCTTCATCGTCGCTCCTATCGTTGGTGGTATCCTTGCAGCCCTGGTTGGTAAAAACCTTCTTGATACAGAAGCATAATGTAATCATACCCAAACACCATCTGTCTTGCAGGTGGTTTTTATGAGTCTTAATAGGGTAATCTCAGTACACCATACAAATTCATAAGATTTTCTAGTAAGATAGAATAAAACAAACACTTACGAAAAGATTCTAGCCATTGTACTCAGAGATTAATCTTCTCTAATATCATCAATAGCCAGCAAAAAACGAGCACTCGGCTCGCTTTTTTGTTTATTAAGCATGTAATTCAGCAACAATTGCTTTGATCTGATCTTTAGTATGAACACCTGCAACTTGTTTAACCACTTGTCCATCTTTTTTAAACAAAAGTGTCGGGATTGACATAATGCCAAATGATTGTGCAGTATTCGGGTTTTCATCAACATCCATTTTGACGATTTTAAGCTCATCCTCGTCAAACTCTTGAGACAATTGTTCCAAAATAGGAGCTTGCATGAAACATGGGCCGCACCATGTTGCCCAGAAGTCTACCAAAACGAGACCTTGAGCTGTTTCCTGTTCAAAGGTTGCATCCGTTACAACTTGAGTCATATCTTACCTCTTTCTGTTAGGAAATAGTAGCACTAGTTTCCTTTAAATTAATGTAAAGCTATTTTAACGAAATCTTAAGAAAGTTACAACTATTTACTACGATAGTTATTTGACTTGCCCACGCCGGTAGGAATCATTATACACTTTGAAATCATGGTCATGTAACGTAACTGCTGCATCTGCCAACCAGTTGACGTTACGAAGAAGACCACGTCCAAGCAAGATTAAATCAGCCTGACCACTCTGTAATAAATACTCATCCAATTCTGGGCTATTTAAAAGTCCAACAGCGGTTACGGGGATAGATACAGCTTCTTTCATCTTAGCAGTGAATCCAGCTTGATAACCACCATGAATTGGAATATTAGGCCGGACATCCATTAACCCACCTGTAGAGATATCCAAGCAAGCAACTCCGAGTTCTTCCAACCATTTACCAATTTGTTGGTAGTCTTCTATTGTGTTTTGAACACCAGTTTCATCATAGGCTGACATGGATAGGCGTACCCAAATTGGTTTTGAAAAGACAGCTTTAACCTCTTCGACGATTTCTTTTAGGAAACGGAAACGATTTTCAAGTGATCCACCATAATCATCTGTACGTTGGTTAGTCTGAAGTTCTAAGAACTGATTAATCAAATAACCATGCGCCCCATGAAGTTCAATCATATCGTAACCAGCTTTGTCAGCACGTTTAGCTGCCTCTACAAAAGCTGTTTTAACACGTTCGATGTCTTCTATGGTCATTTCACAAGGGTCCCTATAATCAGCACCATAGCCGATAGCACTTGGTGCGATAGGGTCAAGTGCGTCATGCGCTTTACGACCACCATGTCCCAGTTGGACACCAACTTGAGCCCCTAGATAGTGCAAATCTGCCACCATCTGAGACAGGGCATCTGCTTGCTCGTCCGTCCAAAGCCCCAAATCACGATTGCTCAATCGCCCATCAGCTTCAACAGCAGTCGCTTCCTGAATGATGAGCCCGACACCAGAAATAGCACGAGCCCCATAGTGAGAACGGTGGAAGGCTGTTGGCAAACCATCTTCCTCATGCACCTCATACATACACATGGGTGGCATAACGACACGATTTTTTAAGGATAATCCTGCAATTTCAGCAGGTGAAAGTAACATTGTCATTTTTGTATCTCCTTATCCGTCTACATTTGTCATTATTCTAGCAAAATGCTTTAAAAAAATCAGTCTTTTGATACGAAAAAACCAGCACAAGGCTAGTTAGTTTTTCTTAATACAAGTCAATCCATGGCTTAATACGAGCTTCTTGATCACCTTTTATCGTAAAATAAGAACCGCGAATGGTGCCAGCTAGCTTGGATTTTTGACGAGCAAATTTGAACTGATACTCATCCAAAATCAAAAATAACAGAAGTCCACTTTCGCTGAACAATCGTTTTTAAGTCACTCCAATGGAGAGCCTGAATAACAGATTGTAGCTTATCCATGACGTCATCTAATGTCTTAAAGGCTCTATTTTTAAACCCGCGCTTACGTATCTCGGCCCAAACTTGCTCTATCGGATTCATCTCAGGGGTATAAGGAGGGATAAAAGCACAGCCAATATGATTAGGAATCACTGATGATCGTGACTTGTGCCAGATGGCGTTATCCATAACTAAAACAATGTAATCATCTGGATAGGCTTGACTAAGCTGCTTTAAACATTCGTTCATCCATTCTGTGCTACAGCTTCCTGCAATAAGGAAGAAAGACTCTCCTGTATGGGCATCTACTGCTCCATAGCAATGGCGATATTCTCTGATGTAATGACTCGCTACATGAGGTCGACATCCCTTAGGAGCCCAACAAGACCCTAATTTACTAATACGACCAAAA
>NZ_JBLOJT010000115.1:0-5161 GCF_047785745.1 Streptococcus pluranimalium
GTGTCTAACTTTTGGGGTGCAGTTCACCGCCTGGGCAAGTCTTTTTGATGTAATCTTTCTATAAATGGTTTAACTCATGGGCAAGAAGAATAGTCTGTCGGCATCTGTTATCAATGATATAGAGCTTTTTGGGGAAGAAGTGGTCAAAAGGATACTTGTAATCAAAAGCAATCATGAGCTTTCGTTTGGCATCATGATACTCATAGGTCATGCCTTTGTTAGACTTTTTAAGGTTAAAGGTCAAAATACTGTCTAAAGGGACAACTGACTTTAAATAATTGTCCAAAATATCCCAAAAGGTATCAATGAGTTCACTGGGTAAGCTAGTCGCCACTCCAAAACTGGCATAACGAGTACTTGTTGTTTCAAAAGCCATATACGTCCTTCCTAGTATGTTGATGATTGTGGTGCTTACAAGCCAAAAGCGAAGGAGCTGAAGATCTTTCTCCAGCTCCTAGGGACAACTTTAACGCTTCTTCAGCTCAAGATAGCGTTTGTACCAGATATTAACGTAAGACTGTGAAAATGGTCCTTTATGGTTGTTAATCCAATCCACTAAAATTTTGACATTCTCTTTAAGAATGAAATCAATATCAGCTGAATAGCGCATTTCTCGCTTGTGAATCTCATATTCATCAACATCAAGCAGTTTTTTCTCACCATCTGCAAAGACTTTGACATCTAAATCATAATCGATATATTTGAGAGCTTCTTGATCTAGGATGTAAGGACTAGCCAGGTTGCAGTAATAAGAAATACCATTATCTCGAATCATTGCGATGATATTGAACCAATATTTTTTGTGGAAGTAGACAATTGCAGGTTCGCGGGTCACCCAGCGACGACCATCATGCTCTGTTACGAGCGTATGGTCATTCACACCAATAATCGCATTTTCCGTTGTTTTGAGTACCATAGTATCACGCCAAGTGCGGTGCAAACTACCATCATGTTTATAACTTTGAATTGTAATAAAGTCGCCTTCTTTTGGTAATTTCATGGCAATCATCTTTCTACAATTTCTTTGTCTCTACTAGTCTATCATAATTTTCAGAAAAAAGCACTTGGAGATGGATTGAGATTACAAATAGTCTCTTAAAGCTGAACGAATAGCATCAAAATCGTAACCTTTTCTGGCTAAGGCTTGCGTTAGTCGTTGCTTTAAGTCATAGTCATCATATTTTCGACTGTATTTCCGGTATTGTTTGTCCAATTCTTGATAAATGAGTTCTTCCTCGGTTTCCTCATCTTTCTCCAAATCTAGACCTTCAACAGCGATTTTAGCTTCTTGGTAGGAAAATCCTTTGTTTGTTAGACTTTGCCTGAGCTTGTCTTTTAGAGCTTTAAAAGCTAGTTTGCCATCATACTTACGCAAGAGTTTCTGTGCGACGCGTTCAGCGACTTCTGTGAAGTCATAGTCGGCTAAAACGCCATCAATCGTAGAACTGGAAATACCTTTTTGCAGGAGTTTTTGTTTGATCACAAAAGCTCCCTTATCACCACTGGATAGATTTTGTTCAGCAATAGAGATGACAAACTGCTTATCGTTAATCCATTTATCATTTTTAAGATGCTCAAGCACTTGCGGAATGATAGACGCCTCAATCTCATGTTTATAAAGATAATCTTTAACTTCTTTTTCTGTCCGCTGTTTAAAAGAAATGAAATAAAGAGCCAGATTTTTCACATAAGAAAATTGGGCAAACTGACGGATGTCTTTGAGCTCTTGTTCAGAGACAGTCATTCCCTTTGTTAACATAAAACGGACAATAGTATCTTCGGTGATATGAAGGCTTTTGGTCTCATCCAGTTCTAAGAGGTAGAGACGCTTTTTCTTTTCGATTTTGGTGATTTTCATGCTTAGTCTCCAAAGGCTTCGTGTGCTGCAACAATTTTTAATTTATCCCAGTCAATTTCTTCTCGTGAATAGCTGTCTAGAAAAATATCGATGTATTTGTTATCAGCTAAATTATAATGGATGGACCAAATAGCCCAAAAGATATCAATATGCTTTTCACTATAGCCAGAAAGTCCCCAATCTATGAAGGTTGAGAAAGTTTGGCTGTCTTTTAAAATAATGTTAGGTAGGCAGGCATCACCATGTATGAAGGCATTTGTTTCTAATAGATGTCCTTGGTCTTGCACTAAATAAATGGCTTCATCTTTACCCGAGATATTAAAGTGCGAAAGGAGTGCTTTTTCATAGAAAACCCCTTTTTGATAGTTGATGTTGCTTGTTTGACGGTAAGCGTCAAGAAGACTGTCTTGTGGGAAATTCTTTGGGTTTAATTGATGCAGATCACGCAATGCTTTTCCTAAAATCTTACAGACTGATTCTGGCTGACCCAAAAAAGATGTTGCAGCAGAACCCATTGCGGCTCTTGTCAGGAGATAGTCCTTGTCAGTACTGATATAATCAATCACCTCAACTCCCATATCATGTGTGAAAAAATAGTGAGTTAATATCGCTTCTTTGGCAAGTTTTCCAGGTGCATCAACTTTCAGAAAGAAATCATTACCAACTTTTAGAACCAGTGCTCCAGAATGAGATGATAAATCATAACATTTTTGTTTATTGAGATAAGGCTGTAATTTGTCGGGGAATTCTTCAATATTCAGTTTGAATTCAAGATTTTTCATGCCTTTATTATAACAAAAATGGTAAAATGGTAGCAAAGATTTCTTGAAAGAAGAGTTGATATGACTAAAAAAGATAATGATAAGATTGTAGATTTCAGTGACTATTTAGCTGAAAAGGATTTTGAAGAACTCCTCCAAAGTGAATTAGCTGGTTTTTCTGATGAGGAGTTGGATGAACTTTATGATGATTTAGCATTTGGAGAAGCGTTTGAAGACTTAGAAGGAGAGGCAGCCTTAGCCAAAATGAGCTATCAAACGCTCAGAGACTTAGAAAGAACGGAAGCTCAGGGACATGATAGTTGGCTAGCTTCTGAGCCAGTTGGTTGGATTAACTTGGACGAGCGCCCTTATCTATCCACGAAGATGGAGCTTGCTGTTGTTTATAAGCAGAGTGGTCTTTATCAAAAAGCCTTGACTCATTTTTTAGAGATTTACAATCATGATGAGGGTGATCGATTAGGTACCCGTTATGAACTGATGGCTATCTATGTTTTGACGTCAAATCACAAAGCAGCCAAAGCTTTATTTGCTAGTCAACCGTATCATCGAGACGATTTGATGATGGTCATTCCGATGATTATTGCTAATATTTTAGCTGGTAATAATCAAGAAGCTAAAACCTTGCTTGATCGCTGGTTATACCGAATTGATGGGCTCCAAGAATTTTGTAAAAATCCTGTTATGCCTATGGATGAGATTATGGAAGCAGGAAGTTTAGATGCCTATCAACCTAATAGCATGACAGCTATTTATGTTTCTCTCAGTACTTTTTTAGCCATTCTTATCCCATCAAGTCATTACATTATGTCTGTTATCCATGAATTTCTGGAGTTTGAAGATGGAGGGCCTTTTGTAGAAGACTTGGCCGTTTTAAACAGTGCACAGATAGAGACTTTGTATCATCTTGGTATTGTGACCTTGCAAGATCTTGAAGAATGGACCGAGAAAGAATTCCTGGCTATCCCTAAAATGGGACCTGCAACACTCAGGGCACTAAAAGAGGAAGGAGTTGTATTTCAATCGTGAGCACATTACAAGTTAAACAACGGATTCCTTTGAAAATCAAACGTATGGGTATCAATGGCGAAGGAATTGGCTTTTATAAGAAAACCCTCGTCTTTGTCCGAGGTGCCCTTAAAGGTGAGGAAGTCTTTTGTCAGGTGACGTCTGTTAAGCGTAATTTCGTTGAAGCCAAGATTCTTGATATCAATAAGAAGTCTAAGTTCCGTGTCGTTCCAGAGTGTCCCATCTATGAAGCTTGTGGTGGTTGTCAAATCATGCATCTTCGCTACGACAAGCAGCTTGATTTTAAGGTGGATTTGCTCAAGCAAGCCCTTAAGAAATTTAAACCAGCAGGTTTTGAAAACTATGAGATTCGCCCCACTTTAGGGATGGATAAGCCGCAACATTACCGAGCTAAGTTGCAGTTTCAAACCCGCTCTTTTGGCGGCTCTGTCAAGGCAGGTCTCTATGCAGAGGGAAGCCACAGGCTGGTTTCGCTAGAAGATTGTTTGGTACAGGATCAGTTGACACAGGAAATCATCAACAAGATTACCAATCTTTTGGATAAGTACAAAATTCCTATCTACAATGAGCGTAAAATTCAGGGAATTCGGACAGTCATGGTTCGTAAAGCAGAAGCCACTGACCAAGTTCAAATCATCTTTATTTCGAGCAAGTGGGTTAATCTAACGGCTGTTATTAAGGATTTGATTGCAGCCTTTCCACAAATCAAAACAGTTGCATTTAACCTTAATACGTCCAAATCCAGTGAGATTTATGGAGCAGAAACAGAGATTCTTTGGGGGCAGGATGCTATCGAAGAGGAAGTTTTGGATTACGGTTTTCAATTGTCTCCAAGAGCATTCTACCAGCTCAATCCTGAGCAAACACAGGTGCTCTATGGTGAGGCTGTTAAGGCACTTGATGTTAGTCCAGAGGACCATTTGATTGACGCCTATTGTGGGGTCGGTACGATCGGGTTTGCTTTTGCCAAGCATGTTAAAAGCTTGCGCGGGATGGATATTATCCCAGAAGCCATTCAAGACGCCAAAGAAAATGCACGTCGTATGGGCTTTGACAATACCCACTACGAAGCAGGTAAAGCAGAAGAAATCATTCCTAAGTGGTATCAAGAAGGTTATCGAGCAGATGCCCTTGTTGTGGACCCCCCAAGAACAGGTTTAGACGATGCCCTTCTCAAAACCATCGTCAAATACCAACCGAAAAAAATGGTCTACGTCTCTTGTAACGTCTCAACCTTGGCGCGTGATTTAGTACAATTGACCAAGGTTTATGATGTCGAGTATATTCAGTCAGTTGACATGTTTCCACATACGGCAAGGACCGAGACTGTAGTGAAACTACAAAAGAAGGAATGCTGAGAATCCTTGATTTCAAGCAGTTTTTCAAATGTTTTGTATTGATTCCAGATGGTCTAGGAGGACTCAAAAAAGTACAAAAAAAGGAGATTGAAGTCAGCGTTTTTATCTTGCCTGTCTGTGGAAGACACAAAAATTAG
>NZ_JBLOJT010000116.1:0-5101 GCF_047785745.1 Streptococcus pluranimalium
CAACTTAAAACTTCTATCAATAATATATATGATGCTATCGCTCAACTTACGGATAAAGTTGAAAACAATACTGTTCAAAGTCGACCTATGACACAAGAAGACTTGATTGTGATGGCTTTTCAAGAACCTGAAAAACTTGAAAAGATTTTTGAGTTACAAGCTAAATATCCAAATGCTTTTCAAAATGATGTTAGTGAATAGATATTTTAATAACGATTAGTTTTTTCTAACCGACATACACGCTCCTCTATACCATTTATGTAGTCTTTCAAATAGTTGATAAGGGCTACATTTTTTTCGTTCTCATTCTCTAAAAACTCGATTCTCTCTTCTGTATTCATATATGTTCCTTTCAACTTCCTCTGGGGAGTTTTTTATTTTAAAACTAACCAAGCAATCAGCCCTAAGATAATCAGACCGATTACCCAACCACCTTTGATATTGACTGATAGTTTTTCCTTACCATCTTCCGATGTCTTATTGTAATCATAAGACCCAAACAACAATTTTTTGATGTTCATATTCTTTCCTTTCTGTGTGTTATAATCAACTTAGCCTAAATGAAAGGAGGATAAGCTGATGTCTTTAACTGATAAAGAAATAGCTTTAGAGTTAACGAAACTAGCTGTTGAACATTACAATGTAAAAGCAAACCTCAAAGCGCATCACTCGCATTTAAATGTTTCAAACATTCAAGATTTCTATAACTCTTTCTATAATACAGTTTCTAACCTAAATAGCGATAGTTAGAAACAGATACTTTGATAAGAAGCTTGTCGTCTGGATAGGTTTCTTTTAATTTGTTAATTCCTTCAACTGCTTCATCGAGTGTTTCAAAGTTTAGTTCAAAAGATAACTCCATTTTTATTCCTCACTTTCTTGAAAGAAAGTAACCACTATGATATAGTAAGCATAACCCCTTTAAGGGGTGGGGGATTTCCATCCCCCTATCCGATTACCTTGTAATCAGATATTTTATTTTGAGCCTAAACCAAAGAATTTGAATTTCGAACTCTAGCTCTTTGTGTTTAGGTTTTTTATTTCGCCTACTTTCCATCAGTGGCTATCTCCTTTCTTTCGGTCATTTCCTTGACCTTGATTATATTATACTTGAGATTTTCTCAAGCGTCGATAGTTTACTTGAATTTTTTTCAAGTTTTTTATTTTTTTATCAACTTTGCTTGAATTTTTCTCAATTCTACTATAAAATATAATTAACAAAAATCTAAAGGAATAAAGAAAAATGTCAGATATTAAACAGATTTCAGAGCGTATCAGACAACTTAGGCTAGATAATAATTTAGAACAAACAGATGTAGCAGAGTTTATGGGATATAAATCTTTTACAACTATTTCAAAGTGGGAAAATGGGAAAAACCTACCTACTGGTGGTAAGCTTGTGAAATTAGCACAATTATTTAGCACTACAACCGATTATATTCTTCACGGTACAAATCCAAAAAATACTTTCACCCCCACCCCTAAAGTCCTGCACCTCGACCGTAAGCTTAAAGAACCACAACACAGTGCTTGGATTAACCACGGTGTGAACCTGCTGAAACAACAAAACACAGTAGAAAACAGTAAGAATACAGTAGACGAACCTATCACCTACTACACCTACAACTACTACGACCAGCCTGCGTCTGCTGGTACAGGTCAGTACCTCAATGATGTACAAGTGGAACAAATCGAGCTTCCAGTAGATATTAATGCAGAATTTGTCGTTCCCATCTATGGTGACTCCATGGAACCTGACTACTCTTCTGGTGATTACATCTTTGTCAAACCATCGGTTAACCTCTCAGATGGCGATATAGGAGTGTTTGAGTATAACGGTGACGCTTATATCAAACAACTGGTCATCAACAAGTATGATGCCTTCTTACGCAGCTTAAACGATGAGTACGATGACATTCCAATAGACAAGAACAGCGACTTCCGAATCATCGGTGAAGTCGTTGGGAAGTATTCGGAAAAATAAAAAACCATCGCAAATGAGACGATGGTGATTGAGGAATATTTGAATTTGATAAACTAAAAATACGTGCAAAACTGAACCACGTTAAAAGCTGAGGGAGAAAAGTATGGCATTAAATTTTGGAAAAATCGCACAAGGATTAGCAGGTAATTTTAGTCAACAAAGTGCTTCAGATCTACAAAAAGAATACGGTGATTACTTGTTGCCTAATGAAGAAATACAAAGTGGTTATGTATTAATTAGAGACGCTCTTGTATTTACCAATATACGAATCATTTTTATTGACAAACAAGGCGCTAGTGGTAAAAAAACATCTTTTAAATCTATTTTTCTAATGAACATTGTAAATGTTGAAATGGAAACAGCTGGCTTTGGTATTGATGATAGCGAAATTGTAGTGACTTACTTAGAAAATGTCCATCTAAAAGCCCATGCAGAGCAACTCGTTAAACAAAAATTTGAGTTTCCTAAAAAGTTAGATATCCTCCCACTCTACAAATATCTGTTTGAATTAGCTTATCAGAATAGACTATCAATCAACGGATTGAATTAAATTTACTGGATTATAAAACCATTGCAAACGAGGTGATGGTTAAAGAAGAATTTAGAAACTTAGCGTAAGCTATTTTACTAAAGTTGCTAAGATTAACAAAAAAAGAAAAAATCCCCACACTCTCCGTCGGCAAACCTTGAGTGTAGGGGAATCCATGTATAATAAAGATAGGCATTAAATGGCCCTCTTTATTGTACCCATTTTAACAGAAAATGAGGTGAAAAACAATGATTGGACAATATAAAAAAGGTGATTACTGCTTATTATTTCAAAGCATACCATGGTTTAGATCCATTGACTGGGAAAAAGATTATTACCAAACGACGAGGATTCAAAACCGAACGTGAAGCAAGACTTGCTGAAGCAAAATGCCTGACTGAATATGAAAAGAAGACTTTCCGTTCCAGGAGTGTCACTACCACTTTCCGACAAGTCTATGAAGTTTGGAAGGAACATTACAAGAACACTGTCAAAGAGTCCACATTTGTCAGTCAAATAGACAAGGCAAATAGGCTCATCCTTCCTACTTTTGGAGATAAAGCCATTAATAAGATTACTCTGACAATGTGCCAAACTCAAGTCAATAAATGGGCTGACCAATATAAACGCTTTTCCGGAATCATCAGCATCGCAAACCAAATCTTTGATTATGCTATCTCGATGGAGCTAATCGAAAGCAATCCAATGAGAAAAACACTAAAACCAAAACGGCCAAAAAAGGATAAGGATGAACTGGAACAATTCTACAATAAAGATGAGCTTAGAGAGTTCTTTTCGATTGTAGAAAAGATGGAAGACCCAGAGATGTTAGCTTTCTTTCGCCTGCTAGCCTTCACTGGAATGAGAAAAAACGAAGTCGGTGCATTAAGTTGTTCAGACATAGACTTAAAAGTTGCACAATTAAAAGTCAATAAAACGCTCGCTAAGGGCGAAAACAACAAAACGATATTCCAGACCCCCAAAACAAAACGAAGCGCTAGAACCATCTCTCTGGACCCTCAGACAGTAGAAATTTTAAAAGCGTGGAAAAAATACAGTACAAAGGTTTGCTCTTCAAGAATGAGGACGGGGATCCAAAAAGTATTGTCCATGTCAATAACATGCTCAATCGTGTTTGGAGGAAACACCCAGACTTCAAACGCATCACACCTCACGGTTTCCGACATACTCATTGCTCGCTGCTATTTGAAGCAGGCGCAACGATCAAAGAAGTTCAGGAGAGGCTAGGACACGAAAACATCCAAACCACAATGGACATCTATACTCACGTTACCCAAAAAGCAAAAAATGAAGTTGCCGATAAGTTCGCTTCCTACATTGGTTTTTAAAATATGGGTACCACGGTGGGTACCAAAACAAAAAACAGGCCTTCCGAAACCTCGGAAAGCCTATTCTTATACGCTTTTACGCATTATTTAGCGATTGGGTAAACAGATACTTGTTTTTTATCGCGTCCTTTACGTTCGAAACGTACAACACCTTCAACTTTTGCGAAAAGTGTGTCATCACCACCACGACCTACGTTAGCTCCTGGGTAGATGTGAGTTCCGCGTTGACGGTAAAGGATTGAACCACCTGAAACAGTTTGTCCATCAGCAGCTTTAGCACCAAGGCGTTTAGCTTGTGAATCACGTCCGTTTGATGTAGAACCTCCACCTTTTTTGTGGGCGAAAAGTTGCAAGTTAGCAAGATTCATTTTTAACATAATGTTTGTCCTCTCTTTGTTTAATTGGCAATGACGACTGTTGTAATAAACTCACTAGAGTTTTCAGCTAGATTAGTCATGCCTAGGAGAAATGATTCAAATAATAGTTGAACCTTCTCATTTTTAAGGTCAGCTAAGTCAGATAAGGCTATCTTCATATAACCGCCATCAATCTCATCGATTGTTACATCTGCTGTACAGTTCGTTAAACCTTCTAAAGAATTAACTAAGCTAATCGCTAGCGTTGAAACGGCTGCACAGACGATATCATAACCAAATTCACCACTTCCAGCATGGCCTGTTAGTTCAACACTAGCAAGTTGCTGATTTGTCCGAATAAAGGTTGCTTGAATCATAAAGATTAAGCGTTGATAGCGTTGATAACAACTTTAGTGTAAGGTTGACGGTGACCTTGTTTACGGTGGCTACCTTTTTTAGGTTTGTATTTGTAAGAAACAACTTTCTTTTGTTTACCTTGTTTTTCGATAGTACCAACGACTGTAGCTCCTTCAACAACTGGAGTACCGACTTTAGTAGTTTCACCACCAACAAGAACAACTTCGTTAAAAGTCACTTCTGCGCCAGATTCAGCGTCAATTTTTTCAACGTAGATAGCTTGACCTACTTCAACTTTAACTTGTTTACCACCAGTTTTGATGATTGCGTATGTGCTCATGATGCACCTCCTATAAAAATATTGGTTTGAGGTTTTACCTCTGTGAAGACTCGCCTAGATTGCGAGGTACGAGACCTACTTAAACAATTTTCGCGCGGTTGCACAGGATGTGCATTTAGTCAACATTACAAGTCTACCACTTTTTATTAATGATTTCAAGTGTTATATGCTTAGTTTAAGTTTTTT
>NZ_JBLOJT010000117.1:0-5084 GCF_047785745.1 Streptococcus pluranimalium
CTACCTAGTCTAAGTCCCCTCTATCACCTAAAATCAGAACGCTTTATGGTTTGGCGTAGGGCATTTTTTGTGCTTGCACACAAAGATATCTGTCTTTATTACTAGGATTATGGCCAAGATTCAGATAAACTCCCTAAATTAGGAGTATTTTTTAATATTAGATTTTTAAGTAAACATGAAAAAAGAGAATCCATATAAGGAATTCTCTTTTCTACATTATCGATGTGTATAATAGTAGGCTGCAGCAGCTGCTAGTCCTACTTTAACACCTGTATAGATGAGTACACCAGTTAGCATCGTTTTTACCTCCATTTTTTACTCGATTCTAAACTGCAGTTTTAACGAATTTGTAAGAATAATATCGTTTAAAAATGAATTTTCTAATAGGTCAAATATGTCCTGTTTTCTAGGAGATATTATTTTATAATGGTAAGACATGCACAAAGGAGAAAAAGATGTCTAAACAAATTGAAGTCAAACAGTTATCAAAGTCATTTAATGGCTCACCTGCACTGGATAATATTTCTTTTAGCCTTGATAAAGGTCAAATCTTTGGATTCTTAGGTCCTTCGGGAGCTGGTAAGACAACAACAATTAATATTTTAACTGGTCAGCTTCGTGCGGATAGTGGAGGAGCAACTATCTTCGGAAAAGATGTGTCATCATTAACCAAGCATGACTTCAAAAGAATAGGTATCATGAGTGATGTTGTTGGTTTTTACGATAAAATGTCAGTGGAAGATAATCTTATTTTCTTCGCTAAATTCCATAGAGTCCCTATAGAAGTGGTATATGATTTTTTAGATAAGCTAGATTTGTATAAAGATAGAAAGAAAAAAGCTGAGGTATTATCCGTTGGAATGAAACAAAGATTATTGCTCATTAGAGCAATTTTACACCAACCAGATATTGTTTTTCTAGATGAACCAACATCAGGGATGGATCCAACTCTTGCACAAAAAGTCCATGATATCCTTATTGATTTAAAAAAGAAGGGAACAACAATTTGTTTGACGACGCATAATATGTTAGAAGCTAGCAAATTATGTGATTGTATTACTATTTTGCATAAAGGACAAATTGTCGAAAATGGAAGTCCATCTGATATCATTGCTCGACATAGTAAACAAGATGCTATTGAGTTAACCTATGCTAGTGGTAAAAAAATAATTGTAGCTAAATCGAACGTAAAAGATTATTTGGATCATGATGTTGTTAGCATGCATACCTATGAAACAAGCTTAGAAACTATATTTATCAAATTGACGGAGGAAAATCATGGCTAATTTTTCATCTTTGTTGTGGTTGAGATGGCGCTACCTATTAAGTAATAAAGTCATTCTAATCATCTGTGGTCTTATGCCGATAGTAGATGCCTATCTTTTGAATATTATTCCTGATATGAGAGGGAGTGTTTCTTTACTATCAATGTCAGTTAATATGATTTATGCGCTAACAGCAGGTATTTTTTCATCGATGATTATTAGCGAGGAGAAAGAAAAAAGAAATTTAAAAACCTTGTTGCTATCTGGAGTTGGTGAGGCAGAGTATCTGCTTTCGATATTTGCCTTTCCTATTATTTTTTCCACCATTTCTGCGCTTGTTATCCCAATGATAGGTGGTGTTGAGATTGTTTCTTGGGGGACATATTTTGTCGTCATTTTAATGACAACAATGGTTTTTATCGCATTAAATAGTACGATTGCCTTATTATCTAAAACGCAATTGCAAGCTAGTGCATACAGTTTAATGATTTTCTTTTTTGTAACCTTTCTCCCAATTTTATCAGCTGAACTTAAAGGTTTTAATACAGTTTTGGATTATTCTTTTATCGGTTTAAGTCAGGCCTTTTTGACCCAAGGGAAAACATTTGAGTTATTTTCTCAGCAGTTCTATGCCCTATTGGTATGGGCAATCTTACTTGCTGTTGCTCTTATTTATTCTTACAAGAGGAATTTAAAAATGCGTCAATAATATAGAAATATTAATATTTCTGTATTTTTTTGTTATAATAATATCATTATTATGTATGGAGAATAATGATGTCTGAGGAATTGAAAGCTGAGATAGGACAGCGGGTTAGGGCTGCAAGAAAGCGTAAGGGGTATACGAAGGAAGCTCTCTGCGATGATGAATCACATTTGAGCGTCCGACAATTAACTCGGATTGAAACAGGGAAGAGTTTGCTGTCAATAGATAAAGGCCTTTTTATTGCGTCAAGACTAGGCGTTTCCATTCAGGAGTTTATTGAACCTGATAAAATGGCGCTTCCTCAGTCATATGTGTCTCTTAAACGTCGTATTGTCCAATTCAAAAGTTACGAAGATCCTGAAAGATTAAACTATTTGGATGGGTTGATGGATGAACTGCAAACCTATTATGATTCAGTTCCAGAAGAAGAACAGATGGCTATTGAAATTATTCAAGCAAAATTAGATGTCTTTATGACTCGTAAAACGGCTTTTGCGGAACCTCTCGTTGAAGAATATTTTCATCAGCTATTACTAAAGGAAAATTATACTTGGAATGATTATCTTTTGATTTCACTGTATTTAGTATTATGTACACTTGGAATTGAAAATAAGCGTTATTTTAATCATTTTGTTCCATCCATTTTTACAAAAGGAGACTTATCTGATCCAGATATTGCTTATCAAATGGAAGAAGTTGTTTTGGCAGTTTTAACGCAAGAAAATGTTGCCTACTATCCAGACTGTATTGACACGTTAGATCGTGTGATTAAAGTCACTAAGCATTATCAAAATAAACCGATTTTAGAGATGTTTAAAGCTAAGTTAGCCTTGTTTCAAGGGGATATCGAGCAGATGGAAAGTAGCTATCAAACAGCTTTTCTAATCGCTGAGTCTTTAGACGAACCGATATTGCTTAATCGTTTAAAAATGGAATACGACAAAGACAAAAGGTTAGTCTAGGACATTATTGTCCTGTTTTTAGAGTTTATCATTGTGATATATTTTCCAAGAAAGAAGATGCATCATGAATTTTGGTTCGATTTTATGGTTTTTTATTTGATATTCCATTGTAAATGATGGGGTTTAGCGGTATACTGTAAGTGGCTCATTAGGGCGACTTCCTGTTTGTTTTATCACTTACAGTATAGTCCTTTTGGGCTTTTTATTGTCGTTGAAAATCAACTAGCACCACGAGTGTAATTATTTGTTTATTAGCTATTATTGGTGTTTTTGTTTTTTTATCAGGGAATATAGCTAAAGCAGATACAAAAGATGATATTCCAAAAATGGCTTTATCAGAAGCTATTGATGCTGGTGTTAAAGAAGCTATTATTACTGATTTTGATATTCCTGAGTATTACAGAGTTAACAAGGCGTTAGGTAGATTGAGAGTGTGGGTTTATCCTGGTGCAGGAGGAGGATGTTGGAAGTATGCGTATACTGCTGCCCCTTACAGTTTTTATAAGCATACAGCTACTGGAGAGTGGAAGATGGTTCAGACTACCAGTAATTTAAATCATACCGTAAATACTGTTATAGGAGGTTGGGCTAAAGCTCCTAGTGCTTTAATTTATTATAATCCTGTATATGAAAAAGTGTTAGGTGGCTGTTAATGTATAATACAGAGCATTATATCAAATGGTTGAAACAACTTGTGGAAGATAAAGAAATTACTGACTATGAAAAGACTCTTTTAAAGGATAGTCTAAGTTATATTGAACAAGATAAATCTATTGATTCTGTAATGTATCAATTGAAGAATAGTTTAGCTCCTCTTGCTATACAGTTTCAATTATCTCCAAATTTGTTTGAATTATATCAACATTTGATTAGATATTTTCGATTACCTAGTCGTTTTTCTTGGATAAATTTTTTTAAAAAGTAAAATATGATTTATACTTTTATGTTAATTTGCTGGCCTTTTTGGGTCAGCTTTTTTTGTACGATAATACGAAGTTGTTGGGTTTACAAACTTTCTGGAGGGTGCTATTTTCGTGTGTTCATTCGCTCTAAAGCTCTATCCAAGAGTATGTAAAAGTAATACTAGTATGCTTTACGGTGTGTTAAAGAATATTCAAAAGTAGGCGAAGACGAGAAAAATGCTATCACCGGAAACATTGATACTATCAACTCCAAACATTACGTGAGGACAGTTTCCCTTATGCTCTTTTCAGTCATTTTAAGTGTTATAAAATGATGACATAAGGTTCGATAAAGAGAATTTGTTATCCTAGTCAATTTGCTTCCTCTTATGTTGGCAAGCATAGCATTTGTATATACAAATGCTAAAATCAAAGCGATAGCCCCGTCCCTAACCTCACTTCATAGTGGCTAGAGAAAGGGATTATCGTTTTGTCTTTTGGTGAAATCCTCAAACACCTATTTGGTATTGCGTGCGCTTTTAAACGTTCATTTTTGTGAAAACAAGATTAGTTTTGATAAGTTAAAAAAGTCAAATAATTGATTTGGCTCTAGGAGATTATGAAAAAGAAAAGTTTTAGGAATAAGAGTATTTTACCTAACCAACCTTTAACATCTCTTAAAACGCAAAATAATCGTGTTATAATAAAAAAGATGTCGGCAGACCGATTGTGTTCCGCGAGGTTCATGAAAGGAGGTGTTGTACAGGCATTATATTATTGACGTCTTACTTGCTATTATGGCAGAAGTAACGGCACATTACATCTGAAAATGGTTAGATAGCGAGGACAAACGCTGACGCTAGCCTGCTCGTTAATCTTTCGAGAACGTAAAAAAGCCCCGAAGTACATTGGTCCGTCTTCGGGGCTTTGGTGCGTACATGCACTATATTCTTGCTATTTAATTATATCAGCAAATAAAAACAAAATCAAAAAATTCTTTGCCAAGACAGGGAAGAAGAGCACCCCAGACCAGTCACCTAAGGTGGCTAAGGTCAACAGGGGTGTTTCTTTTTATCTTGATACTTTTAAGAACCTGTATTCATAAAAAATGTTAAACTAAAGATATGGCACGAAAAGCATATGATACTGATTTAAGCGATCAAGAATGGGCTCAACTTGAACCCTATTTCTCCAAACACGGCACCTATAAATGGTCTAAACGAGAACTTGTGAACGCCACCTTGTATAT
>NZ_JBLOJT010000118.1:0-4913 GCF_047785745.1 Streptococcus pluranimalium
CTAGCACCACGAGGTTTTTCTTTATTTTCCACTGTAAACAGTTAGATGAGATGGCAAGATAGTGACATCGATAGGCAAATCATCTCCATCATCTCCATCAACATTTGTTCCCAAAGATTGTGAATTTTTCAAAGCAATATGAGCCTTGTTGAAAGTACGATAGCCAAGATTTTGGTTAGATTCCGTAACCCCTTGTACTAAGTTTGGAACAGCTTGAAAGGATTCTAACATGTTGGTATCTTTGAGATAAACCAAATGTAAAAGACCGTCGTCAACTTTGGCATCAGGCAAAAAGTTTTCATGACCACCGATCGAGTTAGTCAAACCAATTAACAGTGTTGTTGATTCAACTGAGATATGGTCGCCGTCAACATCTAATTCAAAGTTATAGGTTTCATTCTGGACAATTTTCTTAAGACCAGAGATAAGATAAGCCATCTTGCCAAACTTCGTTTTTTCTTCAACAGAAACATCACGAACAGCTTCAGGAATTGATCCGACAGCAACAACATTCATAAAATAGCGGTCGTTAATCTTCCCAATATCCAAGGATTTTGTTTGCTCAAAATCAAGTGCTTCAATCGCTTCTTTAGGATTAATAGGTATATTTAAAGCACGCGCTAAATCGTTAACAGTACCTAGTGGGAAAAAGCCAAATTTTGGTCGATAATCCTGTTCAGCAAGTCCACTGATCCCTTCATTAACGGTACCATCACCACCCATAACAAAGACACTGTCTAGCTTATCTTGAGCTGCAGCCCTAGCAAAATCACGAGCATCGCCTCCTTTTTTAGTTTCCTTTACCTCAACTTCGTCAAAATAGGATTCTAATTTTTCTACAGCGGCTTTTTGAAATTCTTGAGCTTTCTCTCCACCTGCACTTGGGTTTACTACTAATAAAGCTTTTTTCATAAGGTAACCTCACTTGTTTTCTATACTGTCATCATACCATAATGTCTTGAAAAACACCTGATACCGCTCTCAGAAAGATTCAGAAAAAATCCGTATTAAAATTTTTTGTCAGTTAAGCTTTTTTTTAGACTACTCTCTTATAATATAATCATCCTAAAACTTTTTCTGTTGCTAAGTCTAAAAAACTTAGTAACAAACTTTTTCATAATCTCCTAAACCAGACCATTACGTCTGGTTTTTTTGCTGGCAAAAAGTTCTTCTCATAAGGGAACGAGATCTTTAAGGTAGCTACTTTCACTGAGCTCTATCTCCAATGAAAGGATAGACTTGTGAAGTTGAGACTATTGGCTAATTCAGACTTTATATAGCTGTATATCTAATCAGTTGAACTAAACGAATCAAAAACACCCCAGTCTTGCGATTAGGGTGTCGGGTTGACATAATAATTTACCAAATCACGACACGATCGGCTGGCTCACGCCACATGCCGTCACCTTCTTTGACATCAAAGGTTGTAAAGAAGTCATCGAAGTTCGGCAATTGGACATTGGTGCGAAGTTTGCCCGGGGCATGAACATCCACTGATAGCAAGAGTTGCAAGTACTCTTCGCGGGCTTTCATACGCCAGATAGTCGCAAAGTTAGTAAAGTAATCTTCTGCTGAGAAATCAGCATCTTTCTTAGCTGCTTCAAGTGCGGCTGCTAGTCCACCAAGGTCAGCGACGTTTTCAGATACGGTTAATTTTCCATTAGTCTTACCACCAGCAAAATCAATCCCGTCAAACTGTTCAACCACTTTGTCGGTACGCTCTTTGAAAGCTGCATAGTCTTCTTCTGTCCACCAGTTGTTGAGGCTTCCATGTTCGTCGAAAGAGGCACCGTTGGTGTCAAAGGCGTGTGATATCTCATGGGCAATCACGGCACCGATACCACCGTAGTTGGCTGATGAGGATTGCTCCAAGCTATAGAATGGCGCTTGTAAGATGGCTGCTGGAAAGACGATTTGGTTTTGTTGCGGATCGTAGTAAGCATTGACCATATGGGCTGGCATGTGCCATTCATCGCGATCCACTGGCTGGTTCCACTTGCTCCAAGAGTGAGCGATAGAAATCTTAGCCAAGTTCTTAGCGTTTTCCACCAATGATAGGTTTTCATCAATCACTTTCTTAGCATAGGTTTCTGGTAATTTTTCAGGGTAACCGATGTGTGGGGTAATGACGTTGAGTTTAGTGATAGCCTTGTCAATGGTTTCTTTTTGCAACCAGGTGTTGTTGCTTAAACGATCTTTATAGACACCAATCATGGTTGCGACTTTAGCTTCTACATCCGCTTTGGCTTCAGGTGAGAATTTTTCACCTGCATACCAGAGACCCAAAGCTTGGTTGAATGGCCCTTGAGCTAAATAGAAGGCTGCTTTTTTCTTATCCATGGCTTGTGGTGTTCCTGAAAGGGCACGACCGTAAACACCTGATAAAACACGAATCTCATCTGTCAAGTAAGGATTGAAAGCATTGGCTGCATCAAGCACCAACTCAGCCTTAAGAAGCTCCCAGTTAGCTTCTGAGTAATAGGTTGCAGCAAATTCCGTCCAGAAACGCTCTTCTGGGACGATAACCTTATCTGGCGTTTGACCAAGGATTTCAGTAAAGATAGCATCCAATGGTAATTCTGGAGCCAATCTAGCAAAGTCTGCCCAATCGTATGGATGGTAGAGTTTGGCATATTCAGCTGATTCTTCACTTGATAAGACATACTTAGCTAATTTTGTGTCCAATTCGAGAATCTTGTCTAGCATATCTTTGATGTCTTCTGCTGAGAAACCAAATTTAGGTAGTAAGTCTTCCTGTGATTGGCGCCAGAGGGCTAACAATTCTTTACCTTTGTCGTTGTCTTCAGCGTAGTAGGTCGTATCTGGCAAGATAAGACTTGGTGCTTGAGCCCAAAGGACATTAGTTTGGGCATCCATAAAGTCTGGGGCCACCCCAAATGGCAAGAGGTTGGGTTTACCTTCCATCTCGTAGTTGCCAATACGACCTGCAAATGCTTCAAACGACGTGAGGTCTTGGTACTCTTTAATGAGCGCTTGAACAGGTTCAGTTCCTGCTGCTTCACGTGCATCGTAGTCAGCTACTAACTTGTGGAATTTGACAAAATTAGCCAAAATCTCACCTTCTGGAAGATTCTTGCCAGCTAGCCACTCGTCAGTGGTTGCCAACATCAAGTCTTCAATCTCATCAGCCAAGTCAGAAAACCCTCCAGTACGAGGCTTGTCATCAGGGATAACAGCTATTTTTTCCCACTCACCATTGACGGCATCAAAAAAATCATCTTGTAAACGTATCATAAATTACTCCTTCTCTCCTGAAAACTTCTGCATTAGTATCTATTTTAACAAAAAAGAGACTAAAATGGCTTTTTCAATGATTTACTTTTCAGATGCTCTAAGCGTCGCTTTGTCTGATTGTTTATCACGATTTCTATCAAAATCCTCCTTAATTTCGTGTAATTTCTTTTTATCCAAATCACTCGTTAAAGATTCTAAACAAATCTTATAGACATAACTAAAAAAATCAGTAACCTCAGCTTGTGCCGACTCATCTGATATCATATAGATCATATAAATAGTTTCAAGCATGGACCTCGCCATAGTAGGCTCGCTCTTAGCATAAAAAAGAATCTGATTAAAGGCAAGATATAATTCTTCTTCAACAGAATATGTCTGATATACTATTTTAGTATTACTATCTGAAGCTAATGTAATAAAATGATTCTGACTTGAAAAAAGACGCCCTAATAGCACACCTAATTTATCGATACAGGCAATAGATGTATTGGGATCATTGATTCCTGGACTGAGTGCACGTACTGCAATTTCAACTAAATAAGTTAGTTCAAGGTGATAATCTTGCTGATCGTTTTTAGCAACATTTATCACTAACGCTTCAGAAATGTCTTTTATAACATTCAACTGTTCTTGCTCTGACATTTGATTTTCATCAAAAATATATAAAGTAGCGATGTACATTCCTTTTGGAATATACTGACCAATCTTTTTAGTGATAACCAATTCGCAACGAACATTCTTCAAAGTATTCTTCAGTAAGGTTTCATCAATAGTATAGAAATAACCTGTAGACTGTCCATAGATTTTGATACCTTCAATAATCTCGTCAGGATCATATCTCTCAGACAGCTTACGCGCCTCAGCTTCTTGAGTCACTAACTGATTGGCATTTTCATAAATACTATCTAAGACACTACCAATTCTAATATCTTTTAAAACACGTCTAACAAACAAAATGAAGGCTACCATAGAAGCCATAGCATATAGAACACCTATCGTCCCTGACACCATCATCACATCACTCTGTAAATTACTTAAAAAAAACAAAGCTAGAACAGTATAGAAAAAACCGCCTATAAAAATCCCAAAGAGACTTAATACATTTGGTTTTTCAATGAAATCTTGTAAAATACGAGGAGAAAACGATGAGGCATAATGATTCAAAATCGTCAAAATCGTTGTAAAGGTAAATGTTGTGACTGTCAAGAATACTCCCGATAAGTTTGATAAAAACGAGGTTGAGACATCCTTGGACAAAAGTAGATATTGTGGCAAATACTGTTTTAAGTAAGGAAAATGATAATCAAAAATCCAAGTAATAATCAACAAAATCACAGAGATAAAACTATAATTAGCAATGCGGATACTGTTTTTATTATTAATAAATGATAATTTAAGTTGACTTAACATATAATCCCTTTTCTATAATTCTTCCTCTCATTATTAGCAGAAAGGAAAAAGTCTGATACTCTTTTTTATTATAGCAGGAAAGTTATCTTCTCAACAAACGAAAATCTTCAATAAATAATATCTCCTCACTTAAGTAACCTAAATGTAAAAACTCCGTAGAATGCTGATGGAGCAAAGTATTTTTGTAACAATATTTTCAATCCAAAAAGTTCTCCATTAATGTCATGGAGAATCGTTGGTTTATTTAC
>NZ_JBLOJT010000119.1:0-4908 GCF_047785745.1 Streptococcus pluranimalium
ACAATGTATTACCTCATAACGCATAACAAACTTTACGATTATGCTTCGACCCAAAATCATTAAAGTCGTTGATGCTATATCATTGTAACACCTTATCCAAAAAATAACAAAATAAGGTGTTGTTTTTTCTGTACACTTTTATAGCTGAATAACTGACAAAAATAAGATAGAAACATTCCAAAGGTTATTGTCTTGACTTATTTTTTGTTTAAAACCTTGATATCCTTGACAAATGGTAGGAAAGGACTTAGCCCTATATATTATGGTACTAAATCCTTTACTTAAATGTTTTGTCTAACTTTGTGATCACTCCAAATTTACTAGATGTCAACAAAAGTCCTTTTCCTGTGTATTATATTATGAGGCTATTGCCCTTTTTTTACTTTTTTGATCAAAAATTTATCTAATAAAGGTAGTAAAAAACCAATAATCAATCCTATAAAGAAGCTTTTAAAATCCATAAATCACCACCAGCATGTTGCTCCATATCCAACGCCACCAATTAAAGCTCCCCCTGCTGTTCCAGCAACTACACCTTGCCATGTTCTCGTTCTAATTCCCAAACGAAAACCATTTCCAGTGCCTGTTCCAATAGCAGCCTTACCTAGACCACTCCAGGTACATGCTCCACCTTCAACTCTTGAAAGCATCATGTCATCCATCATCTCAAATTGTTCAATTATATTCATGATAAATAGTTCCTTATTTTATCTTGTGTGTCGCGAATACAAATTCATTATAGCAGTTGTTTTAAAAAAGATTGTCCAAAATCCTGAATGATCGTTGAACTTTCCTAATAAGAATAGCTGATATACCTAACTCACATTTAGCTAAGAACTAATCTTATCAAATCAACATAGACATAGCCATTCCATATGACATGAATTAGGATTGGCCAATAAATGTTTCTAGTCAATCGATAAGTTATGGCATATAAAGCCCCAGGTATAGCATATATCCAGAAAGCTTGAAAATTTCCAGCGGGTAGAATGTGACTGGCAGCAAACACGCTAGCAGAAAGCAACACATCAAGGTAATAGGGTGATGCTTTAAAATAGGTCTCCATCAGCAGCATGCGATGAAAGAATTCCTCTCGAATGGGACCTAATAGGACATTCCAAAGTAAAAATCCTTCTAAATAAAGCTTACCATTGCTGTAGGCTAAAAGGGTATTGAGACTATTAGTATTCGTCGTCACTGGCAGTGAAAACCATCTAGAACTATTGAGACCAAAGATAAAGACAAGGCCACCTAAACCAAGTGTTATCAGAAAATGCCACCATTTAGTACCTGAGAAATCAAAGGGATTAGTACCCAAGAGATTCTTTTGCCATAGGTAAATAATTAGAATGTTCATTAATAGAACAGCATTTATCATGAGATAAAAACTGTCATCGAATTGTTTCCTATCCCACCAAGCCAGCTGTAACTGAGACAAAAGTATATGAAAGACACAATAGGTAAGAAAGGGAAATAGGTAAATGGATAATTTTTTTAGCATAGAAACGTTAACTTATTTTAAAACAGCATCAATAGAGCTTTCAGGAGATAATTTTATGCCATTATCATGCCACGGCACCATAGCACCACCAATGATCTTAAGCAATTCTTCTGTTGAAATTTCGTCATAATTTTTCATTTTTATTTCCTCCTTTAACAAATATAGATCTTATAAAAAATTCATATTTATTTTTTATTTTGGCTTCATAAAAGCTATACCAAGAACTTCACCTAGGTAATATCGCCACCTGATTCTTTCTAAATACTTTTTCAGACGAATCAAGTCACTAGAGTTATTAGAGTAACTTTCTTCTAATATGAAGACTCTTGTGAAATAAATTTTATGGTCCATTTTGTCACATTTAGCTAGACAGAAAAATGGTGACACTGATAAGATTGTGTATCATATGCACTAAGATAGGGATTCTAAGATTTTTTGTTTTGCAGTAAAGTATGGTCATTGTTAGTGCGGTAGGAAGATACAAAAATGCAGATAGGCTAAAAGTATGCCACAAGGAAAATCCAAATATAGCTATTAAGATAGCTAACCATTTTGGAAAAACAGCAAAACTTAATCCCCTAAATGTCAACTCCTCAAAGTAAGGTCCCAAGACGACACTATCTACCCAAAAGAAACTAGGCATAATATGATAATACAAAGAAATACTTTGCTGATTGCTATTAGTAAGGTTCGGAAAATAATGAAACTGCAAACCAGCCATAAAAAGGTTAAAAAGATAAAGAAGACTACCTAATATGACTAATCTCAAAACTGTTTTTACAGAAAAAGTGTATTCAGACTTGAAGAGTTCTATCCTAAGTCCCCAAAAATAGGTCACAATGACAAAAATAATGCGACAAACCCATAAAAGACTTGGCAAGGCTAAATCATAGACCCTTATCCCCAGGTACTTAATAATATAGAATCGCTCCGCAAAAATAAAATTGGGCAAACAATACAAGGCTATACTAATCAGTAAGTAAATGAGGTAGAATACCTTTTTATCAGCTTTTATCTCCATACCATTATCCCTTTTTAAACAGAGAAAATACCATCTAAAAACCTATGCGAATAGGCTTCCATGGTTGATAAACATCCCACATATCATAATAACCCGATGGTGGCGTGTTACTCTTTGCATACCAGGGTGCAGGATAGTTATGATAACTTGCACCAGCTTTTATATCTATCAACTGGCCTTCTATTATTTCTTGGAAAATAAACATTGCCTTTGAATCCATAATCACTTCTCCTTATGTCATTTTCTGGGTTGCAACCACGTCCTTAGTATAGCCTCTTTTCGAATAAAAAAGACAGCCAAATCCCAAATGGTCATTGAAACGTCCTGAATGGTCATTGTTTTACCATTCAGGACGTTTCGATGACTGTTTAGGAAATAGGACAAAAAATTTTGTAAAATAGTTTATACTATAACTATTATAAAAAAGGAGAAATAGTAATATGAATAAACAGTTAAATGAACATCGAAAAGTTTTAGACCATTTTCAACCTTTAACAAATCAGGATCTCGAAAACATCAGTGGTGGGGCTAACTGGTTTACAACTCTAATTGAGAAATTGAAACCAACTAAAAATATTCTTCCCTAATTACTTAATAAAAGACATCTAAATTTTTAGCCATTAGATGTCTTTTATTGTATCTATTTCCAAAATTTGTGAAAATATATGACCATTATTTTGAGTCTTTATGGAGACATTGGGATAACGATTCATAATACTCATAACATTATGTAGACCAATTCCCCTGCCAGATGCTTTTGAACTAAAACCATATTCATAAAGGTGATTAATAGAAACGACTAATTCTGGACTAGAATTTTCAATCACAAACAATTGATAACTTTCAAAAGCTAAGTAAGCAATCTTTATCTCTGGAGTTTCCGTTTCCTGAGCTGCTTCTATGGCATTATCACATAGGATAGAAACAATCGTAACCAAATCTATCAAATCAATTCCCTGAGGTTTAATCACTTCAGGAATCTCTAATCCAACATCTATTCCAGCTGCAGTAGCTTGGCTAAATTTAGCAGCCAAAAGACTTTTAAGAGCCGAATTATCAATATTCGCTAGTCTACCAACATCAAATTTATTTCCTTTTAATGTTTTATTAGAATCTTTCAATACGGATTGATAGACATTCTCGATTAGATCAATATCTCTACTTTCAATTCCCAGCTTCAAAGTAGCCAAAATGTTGGAATAATCATGACGGAAACTACAAACTTCTTTATAAAGCCCCTCAATCTGCTTATTATAATTTTCCATATCTTTTAATTGTAACTCTTGTTGAAATTTTATCTGTTCTTGATATCGTATTTTTAATCGTCTATCAAGCTGGTTAATAATTCCTATGAAAATAAGCAACTCAACAATAACAAGTAACTTTCGAAAATTGAGTGTATCTATTTTCAAATCAAATTCTTGGTAAGTTAGTGACTCAATACTTAAAAAATAAAGAATAGCATTTGTATTAGCAAAACGAAGAAGTCTCTTTTCTTTGAAATCCAGAGGTCTATCTCTTAACTGTTTATAGTCATATCCAGACCAGCGAATAAACCAAATGACTCCTATAGAAGAGATAAAATAAAACAATATCCAAACATAAGTTATTTCTAGCTTACTATTTTCCCAACCCAAAACTGGAAAGAGAAAAAAAGAATGAAATCGGTAAAATAGATTTTGTAATGTGACTGATAAAAGGCTATAAAAAAGGATCAGTGACTTTGGTTGATCTCTAATATAGATGAATGATAAAAGACTGATTCTGAATGGCTCTAATAGATAATCTAGAACGTAAAATTTAATCAAGTAATAGTGTTCTAAAAAAGTTAAAATAGTTGGAAGTAGTATATAAATTAGGAAAATTAACGGACCATCTTTTATAGTAAATTTCCTTCCAGAAATGATAGAAAATAAGGCAACATCGACCCCTATTCTTAATATAACACTTATTAAATCAGAGATTACATGCATTACTTCTCCCATCAATGTAATTCATTTATAGCTTTCAGTAAAAGGTTTAATTTATGTCTTGCTACCAGACAGGTTGAGCCATCTTTTAAATAAACAACTCGTTCATGTCTATCAACCTTTATAACATTCGACGGATTAACAGCGTATGACCTATGGCATTGTAATAAGCGCTTATCCTGCTTTAGAACCTCTGATAAACTGGCTGTAAATTCCATTCGATCAATAACTGTATGAAGAATGACACGGTGGGGGCGTGGAGATGTCTCTATATAGAGTAGATCATTAAAAGGATACTGAATTTGGTTATATTTTGATTCAAAATAAAAAGAATCTTCTGCTACTGTTTTACTATCTCTAGTTTGTGTATATAAAATATTATCTTCAATACGCTGTTCAAATTCAAGAGTATCTAA
>NZ_JBLOJT010000012.1:0-28525 GCF_047785745.1 Streptococcus pluranimalium
ATAATCAGTTTTCAAACGACGGAGACTATTTTCGACGTTTGTGATGATATTTTCTTTTGTCCAATCAAACTCGTTACGGTAAAATTCTAGACCAACTTTTGATTGTAAAATAACTTCGTCACGTTTGAGGCTAGTTTTTT
Source organism: Streptococcus pluranimalium (assembly GCF_047785745.1). Classification (GTDB taxonomy): domain Bacteria; phylum Bacillota; class Bacilli; order Lactobacillales; family Streptococcaceae; genus Streptococcus; species Streptococcus pluranimalium_B. Next base: position 141 of record NZ_JBLOJT010000012.1, read on the forward strand.
CAAAAGCATCTCCAAAGCGAGTTTCAGCTTCCCCATTACCGTATGCGGTCGCCTGATCAAAGAAGTTAATCCCTTGTTCCATAGATGTTTCAATCATCTTAGCGGCATCATCGACTGACAAGGCAGGCATACGCATACAGCCTAAGATAACCGCAGCAGCATCGTTTGGTCCATTGACAATATCAATTGTTTTCATTGAGTGACCTCCTATTTGTTAATGCTTACATTATATCACTTAGACCAAGTCGAAGGTCAATTGAAACGGGTATTTATAAAGCTAGCATTTTTTTAGATAAAACTAGCTTTTTTCTTGACTTAGAGTTAGTCTAACTTGGTACAATAAAGATGGAGGATTTTTCAATGCCTACTATCAAAGATATATCAGAAATGATAGGAATTTCAGCGCATGCTATTCGTTTTTATGAAAAAGAAGGAATGGTTGAGATTCCGAGAAATGCAAGAGGTTTTCGTCAATTTGATGATGTTAGTATTGATCGTCTAAAGGCTATCGCGCATTACCGACGTGTTGGGATGTCTTTAGAGGATATCCGACGTATTTTAGCAGAGTTCCACAATCATGCTCTTTCAACTGAGTTGCTCGAAAAAACACAAACTGAGCTGGAAAAACAAATTGCAGAACTTCAAGAAACCCATCGCTATCTGATTGAAAAAATAAAAATCCATCGCCACTTGGCAGAATTGGAAAAACAAGGCTTATCGGATAGCGAACGAACAGATGTCTATTATGACATCAGACAAAAGGAGAAGTCTAGTCAGAGCTAGCTACTCTTGTAGAATTGTTAATAAAAAGATGATATTTAGTCATCAAGGAGGATTATATGGAAAACTATACACTTTCTAATGGCGTTCAAATCCCTAAAATCGGATTTGGGACATGGCAAATTCCTGACGGTGAAGAAGCTTACAACAGTGTGGCACACGCCCTTAAAGTAGGATACAACCACGTTGATACGGCACAAATCTACGGTAATGAAGTTAGTGTTGGTAAAGCTATCGCGGATAGCGATCTTGCGCGTGAAGATATTTTCTTAACAACCAAAGTTTGGAATGACAAACACGATTACGACCTTGCTAAAGCATCTATTGATGAATCACTTGAAAAACTTGGTGTTGACTATGTTGACCTTCTCTTGATTCATTGGCCAAATCCAAAACCAATCCGTGACCACTGGAAAGAAGGAAATGCCGGTGCATGGAAAGCTATGGAAGAAGCCTACAAAGAAGGTAAAGTCCGTGCTATTGGTGTGTCAAACTTCATGCAACATCACATTGAAGCTCTTCTTGAAACTGCAGAGATCAAACCACAGGTTAACCAAGTGCTCTTAGCACCAGGTTGCCCACAAGAAGATCTTGTATCATTCTGTGAAGCGAATGACATCCTCTTAGAAGCATACAGTCCACTTGGAACTGGTACCATCTTTTCAAGCGATATCGCTAAAGAAGTTGCTGAAGCAAATGGTAAATCAGTCGCACAAGTTGCCCTACGTTGGAGCTTGCAAAAAGGCTTCCTACCACTTCCAAAATCAGTAACACCAAAAAATATCGAATCAAACCTTGATATCTTTGACTTTGAATTATCAGCAGAAGATGTCGCTAAGCTAGACACTATCGAAGGTGTCAAAGCTCAAACAGACCCAGATACAACAAACTTTTAAGTTATGGAAAACCAAGTTGCTCAGCGACTTGGTTTTTTTGATATTCTTTAGACTACTGGGTATGATATAATACATCGAAAGGAGATATGATGACAAATTACAAATTCCTACTTTTCGACCTTGACCATACTCTCTTAGATTTTGATGCAGCTGAAGAGGCTGCTTTGACGGAAATGCTTTTGGAGGTTGGCGTTGAGGATGTTGAAGATTATAAGGCATATTACAAACCGATGAATCAACAATTATGGCGTGATTTAGAGGCTAAAAAAATAACTAAGCCAGAACTAGTCAAAACACGTTTTGCTCTATTATTTGACCATTTTGACCATCAGGTTGATGGGGAAGCTATGGGCATACTTTATGAAAAACACCTTGGCCAACAGGGGCAGACCTATCTTGGTGCTCATGAACTCTTAGAAGATTTGATTGCAGCAGGGTATGAGATTTATGGAGCTACCAACGGTATCACAGCTATTCAAGAAGGACGGATGGCACGTTCTAGTATCAGCCCACTTTTTAAACACATCTTTATTTCAGAGCAGTCTGGAACAGCTAAGCCAGATGCAGCTTATTACGATTGGATTGGTGCCAATATTGAAGGTTTTAGCAAAGAAAAAGCTTTAATGATTGGTGATAGCTTGACAGCGGATATCCAGGGTGGCTACAACGCAGGCATCGCTACCATGTGGTATAATCCTAAAAAGCAAGTCAATAACAGTGGATTGGAACCAAACTATACCGTTCACGACTATGATGGTATTCGTAAGATATTGTTAGCATGACAAAAAGGACAGAAATATAAAATCTGTCTTTTTTCATTTATAGAACCAAGTAAACAAGATTTTCTATCCAAAAAGAAACCCTTTTTTTGATATAATAAAGCTATGAATCAACTGATTAAAAACAAGTTGGAGTTGCTGCCAAACAGTCCGGGTTGCTATCTCCACAAAGACAAAACAGGCAACATTATCTACGTCGGAAAGGCTAAAAATCTTAGAAATCGTGTGCGGTCATATTTTCGAGGCAGTCACGATACCAAGACAGAAATGCTGGTCTCAGAAATCGCTGATTTCGAATTTATCGTTACCGATTCCAATATCGAAGCCCTCTTACTTGAAATTAACCTTATCCAAGAGAACATGCCCAAGTATAACATCAGGCTCAAAGACGATAAATCTTACCCATTTATTAAAATCACCAACGAAACCTATCCCCGCCTCATCATCACACGTCAGGTCAACAAGAAGGACGGCGGCCTCTATTTCGGTCCTTATCCCGACGTTTATGCGGCCAATGATATAAAACGTCTCTTAGATCGGATGTTTCCTTTTAAGAAGTGTACCAATTCTGCCAATAAGGTGTGTTTCTATTATCACATCGGTCAATGCAATGCTCATACCGTCTGTCATACGGATAAGTCTTACTGGGATGGACTGATTAACGACGTCAAGAATTTTCTAAATGGTCATGATGACAAGATGGTCAAAGACATGCAGAGCAAAATGAAGACATTTTCAGACCGCATGGAATTTGAAAAAGCAGCAGAATACCGAGATTTGTTAACGGCCATCCAAACACTTAGAACCAAACAAAGAGTCATGAGTCAGGACATGCAAGATCGTGATATCTTTGGTTACTATACTGAAAAAGGATGGATGTGTGTCCAGGTCTTTTTTGTCCGTCAGGGGAAACTTATCCAACGAGATGTCAATCTCTTCCCATATTACAACGAACCTGAAGAAGACTTCTTAACCTATATGGGGCAATTTTACCAAGAGACCAAGCACATCTTGCCCAAAGAAGTCTTTATCCCGTCCGATATTGATGAGGAGTTAGTCAAGGCAATTGTTCCAAGTAAGGTTACCAAACCTCAACGTGGGGAGAAAAAACAGCTGGTTAATTTGGCTATTAAAAATGCCCGTGTTAGTTTAGAACAGAAGTTCAACCTTTTAGAAAAAGATCTCAAAAAGACTCAAGGTGCCATTGAAAATTTGGGTCAGCTCATGGGTATTGGGACACCAGTGCGTATCGAAGCCTTTGATAACTCCAATATCATGGGAACAAGCCCGGTGTCAGCCATGGTTGTCTTTGAAAATGGCAAACCCAACAAAAAAGAGTACCGTAAGTACAAGATTAAGACTGTCGAAGGTCCTGATGACTACGCTAGTATGCGAGAAGTGATCAGACGGCGGTATGAGCGTGTGAAAAAGGAAAATCTTCCAGCACCAGATTTGATTATCATTGATGGTGGGCAAGGGCAAGTCAATATCGCAAAGGATGTGCTTAAAAATGAACTAAACATGCCGATTCCTGTTGCTGGTTTGCAAAAGAATGACAAACACCAAACACAGGAGCTCTTGTTTGGTGATCCATTAGAAGTTATTGATTTACCGCGGAATTCTGAAGAATTTTTCCTGCTTCACCGCATTCAAGATGAAGTGCACCGCTTTGCCATTACTTTTCACCGTCAAGTACGCAGTAAGAACTCATTTAGCTCTAAATTAGATGGTATCGAAGGATTGGGACCAAAACGAAAACAAATCTTATTAAAACATTTTAAATCAATGACAAAGATAAAAGAAGCCAGTCAAGAAGAATTTAAAGCATTAGGTATTCCAGAAAAAGTAGCTAAAGCCATTGTTCAAAAGTTAACAATGGAATAAAAAATCATTTAAAAGAAAAAATATTAATAGCTAATCACATGATTAGTCACTGTCAATAATATATAATAAAAGATTAACAATTAGAATTGATCTGGTACAGAGATGGTTTTATTGAAATTGTTTAATCTATTGAAATATAGTATAATATGTAACAGTAAAATTTGGAGAAACGTTTCATGTCTAAACATCATCGCTCAAAAAAACGCGGCACACAAACAAAAAAAAGATATTGGCAGGTGGCAGGTGGCTTTTTGATTGCCGTGTTTACGATCATAGCTACCCTAACAACCTATCTTGTCATGTCACACCATGTTTTAAATGTTAAAGGTCTCAATTGGCTGATGGTTATAGCTTTTGTACTGATATTAGCTGTAGCGACTTTTTTTGTGTTAAGCAAAAAATTGCTAAAGACCATTGCGGTTTTACTTGTTGTCTTTTCATTGTTAACTGGGGCATTTTTATACCTTACAAAAACCACACTTGATGCAACAAAAAGAATAAATGAATCTTCTTTTTATTCGCAAGTTGACATGTCAGTAGTTGTTCATAAAGATAGTGCTATTAAGAATCTTTCGGATGTTACGACATTAGAGGCTCCAACCACTAGTGATAAAAGTAATGTTGAAGCTTTATTAAAGCAAATCAAGATGGATAAAGGCATTGAACCATCTGTGCAAAAAGTTGATTCTTATCAGTCAGCTTACGCTGCTATTAAAGGGGATACCAACAAGGCAATGGTTATGAACAGTGCCTATGTCTCATTATTAGAGCAGGAGAATGACTCTTTTAGAGATAATGTCAGAACGCTCTATACTTATACTGTACGAAAAGAAGCTGAAAAACAACTTAAACCTAAAAATGAAGATGTTCTGAATCTTTATGTCAGTGGTATTGATACATACGGTCCGATAAATAATGTTTCAAGATCTGATGTTAATATTATCATGACCATCAATTTTAAGACGAAAAAAGTGCTTTTGACAACAACGCCTCGTGATTCTTATGTCAAAATCCCTGATGGTGGAGCAAATCAATACGATAAGTTAACACATGCAGGTATTTATGGTGTTGAAACATCTGAAAAAACACTCGAAAACTTGTATGACATTGAAATTGATTATTATGCGCGTATTAACTTTACTTCCTTTATGAACCTTATAGATTTACTGGGTGGTATTGAAGTCATTAATGATCAAGCATTTACAAGTAATGGCTTTGATTTTCCAGTCGGTAGAATTTCTTTAGATTCTAAGAAAGCTTTGGTTTTTGCTAGAGAAAGGAAACAATTAGAAGGTGGGGATAATGATCGTGGTAAGAATCAACAAAAGGTTATTGCGGCTATCATTGATAAAATGACAACATTTAAATCTATTACTAGTTTCTCAAGTATTGTTAATGGCTTGAGCAATTCTGTTCAGACAAATATGCCAGTAGAAACTATTATGAATCTAGCCAATAGGCAGATTGCCAACGGTGGACATATTATGGTCAACTCACAAGATGTAACCGGAAAAGGTTCAACAGGTGAATTACCATCGTATGCCATGCCGAATTCTCAGCTTTATATGTATTCCTTGGATGATACAAGCGTTTCAGTTGCTAAAACAGCTATTCAAGAAGTTATGGAGGGAAAATAGAGTGATTGATTTACACTCACATATTATCTTTGACGTCGATGACGGTCCGAAAAGTCTTGAAGAGAGCCTATCACTGCTTGGTGAGAGTTATGGTCAAGGTGTTACTACAATTGTCGCAACCTCTCATCGTCGAAAAGGCATGTTTGAAACACCGGAGGCTACTATCGAAAAGCAGTTCTTACTTTTAAAAGAAGAAGCTGAACAAGTTTATCCTGACTTAGAACTTTTGTATGGTGGAGAATTGTACTATACTAGCGATTTAATTGAAAAATTGGAAAATCAGTTAGTGCCTACTTACAATAACCAACCATTCCTGTTATTAGAATTTAGTATGTCAACACCATGGCGAGGAATGCTTCAAGCAGTATCAACAGTTTTAAGATTAGGATTGACGCCAGTAATCGCTCATATTGAACGTTATAATGCCTTAGCCTTTAATAAAGAGAGGGTAATTGATTTACAAAACATGGGCTGCTATACGCAAGTTAACAGTAATCATGTCCTCAAGCCTAAACTATTCGGTGATCAGGAAAAACTCTTTAAAAAAAGAGGACGCTATTTCCTTGAGAATGACCTGATTGATTGTATTGCTAGTGACATGCATAATCTACATAGTAGGCCACCTTTCATGGCAGAAGCTTACCAAGTTGTTGCGGATAAAAAAGGTACTGCTATAGCCCAAAAACTATTTTATGACAACCCAAAAATAATAATTGGTCACTAAGACCCAGGAGAAAAAATGCAAAATTCAACTTTAGAAATTGATGTTTTACAATTATTGAAAAAATTATGGAATCGTAAGTTCTTGATTTTACTGGTTGCTTTAATTGGAGCAACTATTGGATTATTGGTCAGTGTCTTTGTCATTACACCTGAGTACAAATCAACGACTCGTCTTTATGTTGTAAATCAGTCATCAGGTACTGAAAATCTAACAGTTCAAGATATTCAAGCTGGTGGTTATCTTGTCAATGACTACAAGGAAATCATTGGTTCACAAGATGTCTTGAGTCAAGTGATTGAAAGAGAAGGGTTGACCATTTCTCCGTCAGAACTAGCTGGAAAAATGTCTGTAAATATTCCAACTGAGACGCGTGTTATTTCGATTAACGTGATGGACGAAAACGCTAATGAAGCCAGCGACCTTGCTAACGCACTACGTGAAGTTGCTTCAGTAAAAATCAAAGAAGTGACGAATGTCCAAGACGTGACTACCATTGAAGCTGCAAAGCCTGCTAAATCACCTGCAACACCAAATACAAAACTTAATCTTTTGCTGGGATTTGCTGTTGGTTTAATACTAAGTACCATATCTATTTTACTCATCGAAGTTTTAGATGATCGTGTTAAGAGTCCAGAAGATATTGAAGATCAGTTAAAAATGACATTGCTTGGTATTGTACCAGATTCGAAACGTTTATAAGGAGAATGCAGATAAATGGTTAAGTTAGAATTAAATAGTAAGCGTAAGATTGAAATATCTAAGACAGAAGAGTACTTCAACTCAATTCGGACGAATATCCAATTTTCTGGTAGTGACCTTAAAACGATTGTTGTTTCATCAGTTCAACCCAATGAAGGAAAATCAACAACATCAACCAGTTTGGCAGTTTCTTTTGCAAATGCAGGATTTAAAACACTGTTAATTGATGCAGATATTCGAAATTCTGTCATGACTGGTACCTTTATTGCTCGTGAAAAGTATGAAGGCTTAACAAGCTACTTGACTGGTAATGTTAGACTCAATGAAGTCTTTTGTAAAACAGATATTGAAAATTTACTGGTTATTCCATCTGGACAAATGTCACCAAACCCAACATCTTTGCTTCAAAATCGTTATTTTGATCAACTTCTAAAAAAAGCTCGCGAAGTTTTTGATTTTATCATTGTTGACTCACCACCAATTGGTTTTGTCATTGATGCAGCTATTATTGCCAACCAGTGTGATGCTAGCTTGTTAGTCGTTGAAAATGGCTCTATTAAGCGACGCTTTATTCAAAAGGCTGTTGAACAATTAACGCAGAGTGGCACACTATTCCTCGGTGTCATCTTAAACAAAGTTGACTTAACTAAAGATAGCTATGGATCATACGGCAGCTATGGGGCTTATGGTTCATATGGGAATTATGGAAAAGAGAGGCAAACGAGCAAATCTAAAGTGAAATCACGAGGATTTCGCTGAGTTGATGGGATATAAGAATTTATCCTTAAGGAATCTGTGTTGTGGGGAGTAAAATGGAGATTTTGAAGAAAATAAGTCACCAATTAAGTAGAATCAATAGAAATATAAAACGTTTATTACTTATTGGAACAGATTTAGTCATGATTTTGTTGAGTACAGTTTTTACATTTTGGATTTTGCAAGAAATACAACTAATGTTTACTAAGTCTCATACAATAGTATTCTTAATTATTAGTGTTATCTATTTAATCTTTAGCCTACAATTTCGGTTGTTTTCAGTCTTGACCCGCTATACTGATTATAAGACCTTAGTCAATATTACAACATCATTGCTCTTTGCGCACATTGCTCTGTTCGGCCTTGCACATATCATATCACTAGATATTTTACTCTATCGGTTTTCATTTTTGTCCTTTGTTTTCTCATCCGTTTTTGTTTTTTTGCCTCGAATTTTGTGGAGAATACTTAATGATGAACGCCTTCAAAAGCGAAAACCTTCAAAACAATACGTTAAAACTTTAGTATATGGTGGTGGAAGAGCTGGTCGAATGTTTATCGAAATGGTTCATAATAATCAGACAGATATCAACTGTGTAGGTGTTATAGATGATGATTTATATAAACAAAATACAATTATTAACGGCTTAAAAGTTTTAGGTAACCGTAATGATTTAGCAAGAATTGTTAAAAATTTTGAAGTTGAACAAATTGTTTTGGCAATTCCATCATTGAATGGCTCTGAAAGGGAAAAGATTCTAGATTTAACACATGGTTTGAATGTTAAACTAGTAGATATGCCCCTAGTCGAAGATACCATTTTAGGTAATATTTGTTCCAAAACCTTAAAAGAAATAGATATTGCTGATCTTTTAGGTCGAAAAGAAGTGGTATTGGACCAATCAAGTCTGAATCAATATTTTACTGGAAAAACAGTTTTAGTGACAGGTGCTGGTGGGTCGATAGGTTCCGAAATTTGTCGACAGGTTGCTAAATTTTCTCCAGAAAAGCTATTACTCCTAGGACATGGTGAGAATTCGATTTATCTCATTAATCGTGAGTTGACAGGGATATACAATGGTGAAATTGAAATTGTTCCATTGATTGCTGATATTCAAGATCGAGAATTAATTTTCGATATTATGGCTACTTATAGCCCTGATATCGTTTATCATGCGGCGGCTCATAAACATGTTCCTTTGATGGAATACAATCCCAAAGAAGCTGTTAAAAATAATATTTTAGGAACTAAAAATGTTGCTGAAGCTGCCAAAAATGCAAACGTTGGCAAATTTATTATGGTCTCAACTGATAAGGCAGTTAATCCACCAAATGTTATGGGGGCTACAAAACGAGTAGCAGAAATGATTGTTACAAGTTTGAATGAACCAGGAAGGACGCAATTTGCAGGTGTTCGTTTTGGTAATGTTTTAGGAAGTCGTGGTTCTGTTGTTCCACTATTTAAAGAACAGATTGCTAAAGGAGGACCTATTACTGTCACAGATTTTCGGATGACGCGTTACTTCATGACCATTCCTGAAGCAAGTCGCTTAGTTATTCAAGCAGGTCATTTGGCTAAAGGTGGTGAGATTTTTGTTCTTGACATGGGAGAACCTGTTCAAATTCTCGAGTTAGCCAAGAAGATGATTAAATTGAGTGGTTATACTGAGAAGGACATTCAGATTGTCGAAGCTGGTATTAGACCAGGCGAAAAATTATATGAAGAACTTCTATCTACCGAAGAAAGAGTTAGTGATCAAATTTTTGAAAAAATCTTTGTCGGCAAAGTAGAAGTAAAAGAAAAGGATGAAGTTATGTCTTTTATTTCTGAATTAGATCATTTAGATAATGATGTTTTAAAACAAAAATTAATCACTTATGCTAAACAAGACTAACATTAAAAGTGGTAAAAGGAGTAAAAATGTATATATTTTTTAAAAGAATCATTGATATCTTTGTTTCTTTATTAGGCCTTATAATTCTTTCCCCATTATTTGTTTTAGTATCTTTTTTGATTAAGGTTGATTCACGAGGAACAGTATTATTTCATCAAAAAAGAATTGGCTTAAATGGTAAAGTTTTTGATATTTATAAATTTAGATCAATGACTATGGGAGCAGAAAAAGTAGGTAGCGGACAATATTCTTATGCGGGTGATCCAAGGGTTACTAAAATTGGTAAAATTATTAGAGCAACTAGTATAGATGAGTTACCACAATTTTTAAATATTTTAAAAGGTGAAATGTCTTTAATTGGCCCTAGACCAGTATTAACCTATCATCCTAAAAGTATTGATGAATACAGCGAAAATGAAAAAACAAGATTTAAAGTGAGACCTGGAGTAACGGGTTGGGCTCAAATACATGGTCGTAAAACAGTAGATTGGTCAAGGCGTTTTGAGCTTGATCGTTATTATGTCGAAAATTTAAGCTTTTTATTGGATATTAAAATATTTTTTATGACAATTAGAAATGTAGTTTTGATGAAAGATAATGTTAATACGAAAGAGACTAAATAAATGAATTTCTTGTATATCACAAATGATTTATATACAGCTAAAGCCATAGATGGAATAGTTGATTATATATTTATAGATTTGGAAAAAAATGGCAAAGAAGAACGACAAAAAAATATGGATACTGTGAAATCAGATCATTCAATTTTAGATATCGAGCCAATTAAGAAAAGCATTAAAAAATCTGAATTATTAGTGAGAATAAATCCTATGTTTAAAGGAAGTTATGATGAAATTAACAGTGTAATCGAAGCGGGTGCTGACATTATTATGTTGCCTTTTTTCAAGACTGTGGAAGAAGTTGCCGAATTTTTAAATATTGTAAATAATCGAGTTAAAACGATGTTACTAGTTGAAACAAGAGAAGCTGTTGATTGTCTTGATGAGATTTTAAACTTAAAAGGGATTGGCTATGTTCATATTGGATTAAATGATCTAAGTTTATCGTATAAAAAAAAGTTTATGTTTGAGCTTCTTTGCGATGGGACAGTGAAAAAAATTACACAAAAAATAAGTAAATCCAAAATTCCATATGGATTTGGTGGGATAGCTGCACTAGATACCGGAACACTGAAATCAAACTTAATTATTGAGATGCATAAAATTTTAGAATCAAAACAAGTTATTTTATCACGTGCTTTCTTTAATGAAGTAATGAATCGCCACGGTCAAAGTAATATTCAAACTGGTTTCAAAGTAGAAGTTGACAAAATTAAAGAATACTATAAAAATTTGAGAGAAAGAGATTACGACGTAGTTGCTAACGAAATTTTTGCCTCTATTGAAAGGATTTTAAATGCTAAATGAATCTTCAATAAGTTATGATACACTCCATTCATTAATAAAGGAGCGTATGTCTAACTTATCCTTATCGTCAAGAGATGCTAAGTTTTTTGCAGATTATATTTGTGAAGTAAGTTTTGCAGGAATTTATACTCATTCTCTAATGACTTTAAAAGCACATATAAATAAAATTAATAGTAAGCAGTTTGAGTTAAATAACTCTCTTTCATTTAAAAAGTTGTCTAGTGTGATATATAAGTTAGATTGTAACAATATGATTGGATGTATTTCTGCGACATATGCTATAGATAAGGCGATTGAAATTTCTGAAACGGAAGGTATTGGTGTAGTATTAGCAAATAATGCTAACACATATGGTGCAGCATCATATTATGCAAATAGAGCAGTTAAAAAAAATATGATAGGAATTACATTTACAAATAGTCCAGCTGCAATCGCACCAATAGGTGGTATAAAACCTATTGTTGGAACTAATCCATTTTCAGTAGGAATTCCTGCTAATACTATGATTCCATTTTTATTAGATATGTCATCATCTAAGGTTGCAAAATCCAAAATTAATATAGCAAGGTTAAATAATGAAAGTATTCCAAATGATTGGGCAATTGATGTTGAAGGAAACCCTACAACTAATCCAATTGAAGCTATAAAAGGTAGTATTCTTCCATTAGCAGGCTTTAAAGGATTTAATTTAGCAATTCTATTTGATATATTATCAGGATTACTGACTGGATCTTCATACCAAAATAATGTTGGAAAATTCTATGGTGAAGATAGAAAGGGTTCAATGGATGTTGGGCAAGTCTTTATTTCAATAAATCCTAAAATTTTATTTAGTGGTAATTTTTATGTTGAAATGGATAGCTATCTTGAAAATTTAAAACGTCAGCCTTTAAAGAATAATGCTATTCTTCATTATCCTGGCGAAGGTTATTATAATAGATTAAATCAGAATCTAAGTAGTGGTATAAATATTGATAATGAAATAAGGAAGCTAATAATAAATGACACAGCATAATAAGATAAAATCGATTAGTTTTTTACAAGTCATCGGTCCGTTGTTAGTAATCTTAGGACATTCTCTCAATGGTTTTCCAAATGGTTTTTATTTTTGGCATGTTTTATCTAAAGATTGGATTTATTTATTTCACATGCCTCTATTTTTCTTTATTTCAGGTTATCTCTTTACGAAGAGTTCAAAAAAATATCAGTTCGTACCTTTTATTAAAAATAAGGTAAATCGTTTGTTATTACCTTATCTACTATTTAATTTGCTATTTATACTTCCTAAACTTATTTTAGGGTCGATAGTTAATGATAGAATTTCTTTAAATTTCACAAAGCTACTGGTGATGTTTTTAACCCCACGAGAAAATGTATGGGGGCATACATGGTTTATGTTTTGTTTGTTTTTAGTATATGCATTATACCATTTTTGGAAAATCATTATTAATAAAAAATTGTGGCTACCTACCTCTTTTTTTCTACTTTTTATTGCAGCTATGAGCCCTAAAATTTATTTTTTAACTATCTCAGATTTTACTTTTAATCTATTATTTTTCTTTTTAGGGATAATAATTTTTCATTATAGGGATAAATTTTCAAATACCAATCTTCACAAGATTATACTTATCTCTTTAGTTGTTGTTATATTATCAGCCTTACTTTATCCTTTTTATGAAATTAAATTAGTAAGAATTTTTCTTGCGATAGCAATCATTTTAACACTTTATTTACTAGGAAATATTTTTGAATTTAAATCAGATTTAGCGGCTTTCATTTCTATAAACTCATTTTGGATTTATTTGTTTCACTGGCCGTTTATGTTACTAACGCGAGTTTTGTTAACTTTTTTTGGTCTAAATCCTGTTATTATTATTCTAGGAATGATTTTTGCTGGAATATTTGGACCAATAACTACAATTAAATTATATAAGGAATTTATCTATGCAAGATATACTAATCATTTCTAACTATTGGCATTTTTTTCAAGAAAAATCGAGTAGTAGGTATAATAGTATTTTAGACTTATTTAAAAATAACTATCAGAACGTTGAGTTAATTACTTCTACGTTTTATCATACAAATAAAAATCATCGAATTATTGATGATATAAATAGTCAAAATTTGAAAATTACTTTGCTAGATGAGCCTGGCTATATAAAAAATGTAAGTTTCAAGAGATTATATTCACATTATATTTTCCAAAAAAATGTGCTAAAGTATCTAAAATGTCGAAAAAAACCAGATGTTATTTATCTCTTTGTCCCTCCATTGGGATTAGGAAGAGAAATAATTTCTTTTGCGAAAAAAAATAATATAAAAGTTGTCATTGATGTTTTAGATTTATGGCCACAAGCATTTGAAATGGTTCTTCCCAAAAGATTGAAATTCCTTAACTTTATTTTTCTTCCAATGAAAGCTCAAGCTTCATATATTTATAAGAATGCTGATGCAGTAGTGACTGTTTCAGAGACTTATTCAAATTTAGTTGATAATTTTAGAAATAAGCAGTCTAGAGCTCATACTTTGTATATAGGTACAGATATCAATACGAATTATAGCGAGTATCGAAGTAAAGATTCTTTTTCAAATTATGTACTTGCTTATGCTGGTACACTAGGACATAGCTATGATATACCATTAGTTATACGCTCTCTTAAATATTTAAGAGATAATTATGGTATTGATTTGACATTTCATATTTATGGAGATGGTCCTCAGGCATCTTCTTTCAAAGAACTTGCTAAAGAATTACAAGTTAATGCTATTTTTTATGGTCGTTTAGATTATGACACGATGGTTCAAGAATTACAAAATGTGGATATTTTAGTAAATCCAATTGTTAAAGGAGCGGCTCAAAGCATTATTAATAAACATGCGGATTATGCCAAAGCAGGTAGAGCAGTGGTTAATACACAGAATTCAGATGAATATATTTCTCTGCTAACCTCGTATAATGCTGGTGTTAGTTCAAATGCTGGAGATGTTAGACAATTAGCCGAAAATATCAAGTATTTATATGATAATCCCGAAATGTTGAAGATTTTTGGTGATAATCAACGAAAAATGGCTGAAACATTATTTGATAGAAAAACCACTTATCTAAAATTAATTGACCTAATAGATACTTTGCTAGGAGATAAGTCGTGAAAAAGTATAGCAAAGATATTATTAACTTAATCTTTAATGTAGGTGGATTTGCACTTTATATATTTTCACAACAGATACTTTTAATGCCTTCATTATCTAAAGTACTTTCTGAAAAGGAGTTTTCGATAGTTGTATTGTCATTAACAATCATGAACATATTTGCAACTGTAGTAGGTGAAGATTTAGGAAATACACGTATTATTAATTTAGTGTCAATAACTAATGAGCTAGATATTTTTTTAAAAAAATTTTTATTTATATGTTCCTTATTTGGAGCAGTTATTATTGCTTATATTGTTTCAAAAAGTAGTGATTTCAATACATTAGAATTTTTTCTTTTCTCTTTTATATTAATCATATCTTGTATTAGATTTTATTATACGACTTTACTTCGATCTATAGAAAATTATAGAGCATTATTCGGTGGTTCCATTCTATATCTGTTTTGTATATTATTTTGTATGTTCTTTTTGAAGATATTTAGAGATTATCCATTACTTATACTTGGTATAGGTGAAACGTTTAGTTTAGTTTTTTACTATTTTTATAGTAAAGGTAGCGATTTTGTCCGTACAAGTAGTCTTAGCAAAAAAAATCTTATAAAACAATATTTAAATTTATCCTTATCATCAGTCTTTCTTAATTTATCTGTTTATCTTGATCGTTTTATCATTATACCCTTAGTTGGCTTTACAGCTATTGGACTTTATTATAGTGTCTCTTCAATGTCAAAATTACTTTCTTTGCTGATTAATCCGTTATCAAATTGGTTACTAGTAAAATTAAGTCGCACTGATACTTTAAGTTCTAAGAATATAAATCTTACCAATAGACAAAAATTTATATTGCTAATCATTGTAATAGCTTTAGTAGGCTTAAGTTATATCTCTTCTTGCCTTGGGTTACTTATCTTATATCCAGAAAATTTTTCAACTGCAAAAACTTTACTGATACCAATATCAATTGTTACAGCAGGTTCAATTATTTCTTCTATGATGAAGCCATTAATTTTAACGCGATTATCTACAAATGTTTTATTAATTTCAAATTTTATTTATATGATAACATTTACAGTTTTGGCTGTGGCTCTATCTTCTCAATTTTCAATAGCTGGTTTTGCCTATGCAAATGCTATTGCAAGAACTGCTCAAATACTTTCAAACTTATTGTTTTTCAGGAGGAATCGTTTTGATTCATGAAATAGACGAAATTAATATATCAAAACGAAGTAATAAGCTTCAATCATTACTATTTTCATTTATTTTTGCGATGTTGATACCAACTATAGTGTATTCAACAATTATAAATGACGTAAAGGTATTAACAGTTCTTATGTTATTTGCTTATATTTTGATGTATGCCATTTTTATATACTATATTAGGTTTGTTCCTAGGATTGGGCTCATTTTTACTTTGATACTAATTCTTGTTAGTTTATTAAATTTCATCGCAATTTATTTTACTAATGATATCATTAATATTCAGGATATTGCCTCAATGCTAGCTAAGTATTTAAGTTACTTTTTATTTTTTTTATGTTTAAAAAATGAAACATTGCATTCAAAAGATTTTATGTTTTTTTTAAAAAAATTTATTATCTTGGCTATTATAGCTTGTATTTATAATCTCATTGCTAATCGGAGTAATTTTAGCCAACTTGTTACTATCAATTCAAGTTACGAAGTGAATTTTAAAAGTTTCTTTGGGAATCGAAATCAATTTGGTGGGTTTCTATTTCTCTCTAATGTTGCACTGGTTTATTACAAGCATGTTTCTGATAAACTAGAAAGATTATTTATTCCATGCTCATTTATAATGATAAATATAAATCTTTTATTAACAATGTCTAGAAGTGCACTTTTAGCGACAGGAATTTTTTATTTCCTATTACTTTTATATTTTGTTTCTAAATTAAGTTTAAAAGCTAATATCATATTTCTTATAAATGTAATACTCTTATTTTTCATTATGAGAAGTCAAGTAGTAGTGAATATTATTAACAAATATTTTATTAGAGCGGATGCTGGTGATAGTGGTAGATTGGATATTTGGCAACAAGGGATAAATATCTTTTTATCAAATAATATTATCTTAGGTTCCGGATCAAATGCAGCAATCCAAATTGCTCATTATCAAGGGGTCAAAGTTAATCAATTCCATAATTTCTTTATTGAAACACTATTAGATGGTGGATTGGTGAATCTTTCACTAATATTGTTAACAATATTGTTTGTATTATTTACAACACTAAAAAGAATGCCTAGTGAATTGAAAGGGTTAAAATTAATTTATGTATTTTCGCTTATTAGTGTAACAGTTTTATTAACTGTAGAAAGTGTTAATTTTTTTGGATTAGGTCTTGTAGATACTCTCTATGGAATCTTTTTTATTGCCATACCTATGATGTTAACTAATAAATCTGAATCGGTTACACTAAACTAGACAGTCTTATAAAGTGTTCTACACTAAAGAAAACAGGAGAACTCTATGTCTAGAAAAATACGCCGTCATTTTACAGATAATTTTAAACAACAAATCGCTGACCTTCACAATGCAGGGATGAAACGAAGTGAGCTGATCAAAGAATATGATATACCCCCTTCTACCTTTGATAAGTGGGTGAGACAAGCTAAAACAACGGGCTCCTTCAAATCGGTTGATAATCTTACCGATGAACAGCGGGAGCTGATTGCCCTTAGAAAGCGAAATAGAGAACTTGAAATGCAGCTAAAGCAAGCGGCGGTGATTATGGTACAAAAAGAGAAATAATCACTGCTAACAAGGATAAATACAGCATTTCAGCCATGTGTCGGTGGTTGAATCTCCCGCGTTCCAGCTATTACTATAAAGCCTCAGAATCGGTAGCTGAAGCTGATCTTGAAGAAAAGGTGAAACAAATTTTCCTCGAGAGCCAATCGAGATACGGTGCCAGAAAGATCAAGCAATGTCTGGCCACAGATGGGATTATCTTATCTCGTCGCCGAATTCGTCGGATAATGAAGCAGGTAAATCTCGTATCTGTTTACCAGCAGGCTAGCTTAAAGCCACATTCTAAAGGGAAAAACGAAGCCCCTATTCCAAATCTCTTAGCCAGAAAATTCCACCAAAAAAGACCACTGGAAGCGATTGTGACAGATTTGACCTATGTCCGTGTTGGTCAGCGATGGGCTTATGTTTGCTTGATTATTGACCTTTTTAATCGTGAAATCATTGGTCTGTCAGTCGGTTGGCAGAAGACTGCAGAACTCGTCAAACAAGCCATTCAAAGCATTCCTTATGCTTTAACCAAGGTCAATCTTTTTCATTCTGACCGTGGTAAGGAGTTTGATAATCAGCTAATTGATGAGGTCTTAGGAGCCTTTGGTATCATCCGTCCGCTAAGTCAAGCTGGCTGTCCTTATGACAATGCGCTAGCTGAGAGTACCTACCATTCCTTCAAACTGGAGTTTATTCATCAAGAAACATTTCATTCACTTGAAGAACTAACTCTTAAAACCAAGAACTATGTCCACTGGTGGAATCATCATCGCATACACAGTAGTCTCGACTACCAAACACCCATGGCTAGGCGAGTGATCGTTTAACGAAAAAACACTTTATAAAAATTGTACAGAAAAGAGTTGCCTTTTCACTGAATGACTTCCCGAGGGGTTAAGATTTGTCTAAAGCTCCTTGAATAGAATGTCTCCAGAGATAGTTTGCGACTATCTTTTTGTAAGATTCGCCAGTGATTCTTCATAGCACGGTAAGGAAGTGATTGCGTTGACAGGCATATCCTGCTTAGAGTTTTGTGTATAGTCAAAGTCCTTCTAACTTTCGCAGAGGATTTACACACTATAGTCTTATAGAACCTTTTTTCAAAACTTTAATAACCCATTAATTTTAATAATAGAGGGCTGATGTTATACATGAAATCCTTCCCTTTTCATGGTATAATGGTGAAACGATAAGATTTAAGGAGAGTATGTTTATGTCTACTATTGATTTTAAAGCTGAGGTTGATAAACGTCGTGAGGATATGATGGCGGATTTGATTGCGCTGTTGAGCATTAATTCTGAGCGCGACGATAGTCAAGCTGATGAGAAGCATCCATTTGGTCCTGGTCCGGTTAAGGCTTTGGAAGCTTTCTTAGAGATTGCTAAGCGTGATGGCTACAAGACACGTAATATCGATAACTACGCTGGTGAGTTTGAGTTTGGTGACGGCGATGAAGTTATGGGGATTTTTGGTCACCTGGATGTGGTTCCTGCAGGCTCTGGCTGGGATACTGATCCTTATACACCTGTTATCAAAGATGGTCGTCTCTATGCGCGTGGAGCATCTGACGATAAAGGACCAACTATGGCTTGTTATTATGGTCTTAAAATCATCAAAGAACTTGGTCTTCCAGTATCTAAAAAAGTTCGCTTTGTTGTTGGTACTGATGAAGAGTCTGGTTGGGCTGATATGGACTATTACTTTGAGCACGCTGGTGTCGCAAAA
The DNA here is from genome assembly GCF_047785745.1 of Streptococcus pluranimalium. Lineage (GTDB taxonomy): Bacteria > Bacillota > Bacilli > Lactobacillales > Streptococcaceae > Streptococcus > Streptococcus pluranimalium_B. The sequence continues at coordinate 19,251 of NZ_JBLOJT010000012.1, forward strand.
CCTGATTTTGGTTTTTCTCCAGATGCTGAGTTCCCGATCATTAACGGTGAAAAAGGTAATATCACAGAATACCTTCACTTCTCAGGTGATAATAATGGTGCTGTTGTCCTTCATAAATTTGAAGGTGGTCTTCGTGAAAACATGGTTCCTGAATCAGCAACAGCTCTTATTTCAGGGGATATTGATTTTGAAGACTTGTCTGAAAAACTTCGTGCCTTCAATGCTGATAATGACTTGACTGGTGAGATTTCGCAAGACAATGACGCTAATGTATCAATCACGATTAATGGTAAATCTGCCCACGGCTCTATGCCTTATAAAGGTGTTAATGGAGCAACTTTCCTTGCTAAATTCTTACAAGATTTGGCATTTGAAGCTGCAGCCCGTGATTTTATTGATGTAACAGCTAATATCCTTCACGAAGACTTTGAAGCTGAGAAACTTGGTTTAGCTCATACAGATGATAAGATGGGTTCTGTTAGCATGAATGCTGGTGTCTTCTCATTCTTGAAAGAAGAAGGAGATAATACTATTGCCCTTAACTTCCGTTACCCTAAAGGAACGGATGCCCAAGTCCTTAAAGCTGGCCTTGAAAAAATTGCTGGTGTTGAAAAAGTGACCTTGTCAGATCATGAACAAGCACCTCACTATGTATCTGCTGATGATCCATTAGTGGAAACACTCCTAAGTGTTTATGAAAAGCATACTGGCCTAAAAGGGCATGAGCAAGTGATTGGTGGCGGTACATTCGGTCGACTCTTAGAACGTGGTGTTGCCTTTGGTGCTTTATTCCCAGATTCTATAGATACCATGCATCAAGCTAACGAATTTTCAGATGTTGAAGAACTCTTTACAGCGGCTGCTATTTATGCAGAAGGTATTTATGAGTTAATCAAATAAGTCGAAAGGATTGCAGGTCAATCCTTTTTGCTTAATACTGCACTGACTATGGGATGATTTTTTATAAGAAAAAGGGTATAATGAAACGAGTTATAATGCCTAGGAGTAGAAATAATGATTGAAGTGATTAGACCTGAGTTAGCTAAATATCACCAACAAAAGTTGAGATATTATCAAGCAGCTAATGAGCGAGATCCTAAAGATGCTGTTGTTTTCACTGGGGATTCAATTATTGAATTTTTTCCCTTAAAGAAATTTTTGGGACGTGAGCAAGTTCTTTTAAATAGAGGTATCGCTGGGACCGATACGAATTGGCTGAAAGATCATCTTAAAGAACAAGTATTAGCCTTAGAACCTGATAAGCTATTTATTTTAATTGGAACGAATGATCTGGGTTTTGGCTATGATGATGAGCATATCTTTAGAAATATTGAGACTATTTTACAGACCATTCAGTTTGAATCCATTGCGACTAAGGTCTATCTCTTGTCGATCTTGCCAGTCAGTCATAAAAAGGAGTATCAGACAATGGTAAAAATACGAAACAACAATGATATTCAGGTTTTAAATCGTCAATTCGAAGGACAACTTCTAGCAGAATATATTGATGTGTATCCCTATTTATTGGATGAGGAGGGGAACTTGGCTGACGAGTTTACAACAGATGGTTTGCATTTAAGTCAAAAAGGTTATGCCATTATAGCTGAGCAGTTGAAACCTTATTTAGATAGTTAAAGGAGAAATTGTGAAAATTACAAAAAAAGAAGTAGGTTATATTATCCTTACTTTCTTTCTCTGTTTTGGTATTTACCGAAATTGGGAAAATGGTGCTAGTCTGATTAGGACTTTTTGGAACGCTTTAAATCCCTTTTTAGTTGGTGCAGGTATTGCTTATATTATTAACCTTGTGATGTATCCTTATGAAACATGGTTTGAGCGATTCATCAAATGGCCCTTTCTAGTAAAGTTTAAGCGTCCTATCACTATGCTTTTGGCATATCTAACATTTATTTTAGTGATTGTTTGGATTTTTTCAATTGTTATTCCAGATTTAATATCAAGTCTACAGTTACTTTTAAAAGTTGATACAGATGCTGTCTCAAAAATTATTTCGGAACTTAATGATAATAAAGTGATTGATCGAATATTGGACATTTTTGGTCAACATTCAGATATCAGCTCAACCGTTTCTAAATATACTCAGCAAATCATTCAGCAATTATTATCAGTTTTAATAAATATCTTGACGTCTGTTTCTAACATTGCTTCAACGATTATCAACGTTTTTGTCAGTTTTGTTTTCTCTATCTATGTTTTGGCAAATAAGGAAACTTTAATTCGTCAAGCAGGAACTTTGACCAAAGTTTATACAGGTAAGTGGGCGTCAAACATTTTTTACTTAACTGAGATTCTCCATGATCGTTTTCATAACTTCTTTGTTGGACAGACAGTAGAGGCTATTATTTTAGGTACGCTAACTGTGATTGGAATGTTTATCCTAAGCTTTCCTTATGCTGTTACGGTAGGAGTATTGATTGCTTTTACAGCTTTGATACCAATTGTAGGTGCTTTTATCGGTGCAGGAGTTGGCTTTATTTTAATAGCTACAGAATCGTTTCAGTCGGCTGTTTTCTTTATTATCTTTTTAGTCATCTTGCAACAGTTGGAGAGCAATCTCATCTATCCTAAAGTCGTTGGAAATTCAATCGGTCTTCCAGGAATGTGGGTGCTTTTGGCGATAACAGTCGGTGGTGCTGTTAGTGGTATTTCAGGAATGCTAGTTGCTGTGCCGCTTGCTGGAACGCTCTATCAAGTTCTTAAGGATAATGTAAGAGCAAGACAAAAGAAACAAGAAGTGCCTACTAGACAAGTTAGACCACCGCATTATTAATATCACAAAAAATCAATGGAAGATTGGAAAAACTCAGATTTTAGCCTTTCTATTGATAGTTAAATCATCTAAAATAGCTTAGAGTGAACGTTGTATGATAACGTCATTCTAAGCTATTTTTTGTTTTTAAGCTTTTTTGACTAGTTTTTTTGATAATTTTACGAATATATAGATAGTATAATCAAATGATAAGAGGTTCAATTGTATGTATAACATTACCATTCCAAAAGAAGCTTTATTACCCCGTGAACGTCTGGTACAATTAGGGGCTGAAAAACTTAGTAATCAAGAATTGTTAGCGATAATATTAAGGACAGGTACTAAAAAAGAGCCTGTTATGGCTCTTTCTCAATCAATTTTGTCTGAGCTTGATAGTTTAGCAGAGTTGCATGATCTATCACTCCAAGAACTTCAGGGAATTCATGGCATTGGACAAGCTAAATCAACAGAACTAAAAGCCATGCTTGAGTTGGCAAAAAGAATTCAGGCATCAGAGAAAAAACGCTCAGAGAGGATGACAGGCAGCCAACAAGTCGCTAGAAAGATGATGATAGAGATTGGCAGAGAGAAGCAAGAACATCTTGTCGTTCTTTATCTTGATACACAAAATCATATTATTGAACAGCGTACTATTTTTATTGGTACGGTCAGACGATCAGTTGCTGAACCTCGCGAGATTTTGCATTATGCTTGTAAAAATATGGCAACATCAATGATTTTAGTGCATAATCATCCTTCTGGTACAGTAGAACCGAGTGAAAATGATTTACGTTTTACAGAAAAATTAAAACGTTGTTGTGACGATATGGGCATAATACTCTTAGATCATCTGATTATCGGACAGAAAGACTATTTCAGTTTTCGTGAAGAATCAGATCTTCTTTAGAGTTCATTGACCACAAAGTCAAACAGGCTTTGGTCAATTGGGCGACTATTGATTAATAATTCAGGATGCCATTGGACACCTAGATAAGGCACTTTTTGATTTTTATATTGGACGGCTTCAATAGTATCGTCTTTTGGATCGTGGGCAATGACTTCTAAATCACTAGCCAGATGATCAATACTTTGATGGTGAAATGAGTTAATGGTATTTCTTTCACCATAGATAGCTCGAAGAGGCGTTTTTTCTTTAACAAGCATTTCCTGTGTTAAATAGTCAGCGGGATCATCCTGCCAATGATTTTCAATATCTTGATGGAGGCTACCGCCAAGAGCAACGTTCATCAACTGGGTTCCTCGACAAACAGTGAATATGGGCTTTTGTTGTTTTAGAGCTTCAGCAAGAAGAGCGATTTCAAATAGATCTCGCTCTTCAAAGAAGTCATCATTATTTTTAGCCTGGTTTTCTTGCCCGTAGAGAGCAGGATTAACATTTTGGCCACCAGGTAAAATAAGTTTATCAACCATAGATATATACTGCCGAGCTGTGTCAGTATCAGAAATCGGTAAAATGAGTGGTAAACCACCAGCCCTTTTTAGACCCTCGACAAAACCATGAGGAACATAGTCTCTTAGTAAACCATTTTCAGGATTGACTCGACGGTTACCGGCTATTCCTATAATGGGTTGCTTAGTCATGGACTAGTTTTGTTTTTGATTCATAAAGTAAAGAAGTGTTTGCAACTCACTTGTCAAATCAACATATTGCACAACAACATCTTTTGGTACAGATAGATGAACAGGTGAAAAGCTTAGAATTCCCTTAATACCAGCTTCTACTAACTGATCTGCAACTTCTTGGGCTTGGAGGCTTGGAACTGTGAGGATAGCCGTTTCAATATCTGTATCCTTGAGAGTTTCTTTGATAGTAGAGATGCCATGAATTGGAATACCATCTGGAGAGCTTGTTCCAACGATGTCATTATCATCACGATCAAAAGCAATAGCAATTTGCATCTTGTTGCGATCATGGAAGCGATAGTGCATAAGGGCACGACCAATATTACCAACACCAACAAGAGTAACATTAGTTGTAGAGTGATCATCAAGAATATCAGCGAAGAAATTCATAAGTTTTTTGACATCGTAACCAAATCCGCGACGCCCTAACTCACCGAAATGAGAAAAGTCACGACGGACAGTAGCAGAGTCAATTCCCATAGCATCTGCGATTTGTTTAGAGCTTGCTTTTTCGATATTATCAGTGTTAAAACGTTTAAAGATACGGTAATACAGTGATAAGCGTTTGGCTGTCGCTTTAGGAATAGTTTTTTCAACAGACATGGCTGTCTCCTTTTCTAAGATGTATCTTGAGCTTAAACAATACATCACTTGTTTTAATCATTTTACTTACCTATTTTAAATAATCCTTGTGAAAAATGCAACTTTAATGTCTGGAATTGCTAAGCGAGATTAACCGAAATGGAGTGCTATCTTACTTGATCTGTGTATCAATTCATCGTGGTTGAAGAAGAAAAAATTAGTTATTGTGGTTTGATTCATTGATGTCTAAAGTGATTATTTCTACACTATTCTTAATAAGGTAGGGCTTAGAAGGAACCGACAATTCTTTATCTGGAGACAGTAGTTTTTAGCAAACACTTGATGCTATAGGGAAGATGGTATCCTTATAACTTAGTCGAATTCTCTACTTTTGTTATAAAACAGATGGCTATAGTAATCCTTTTTAAGATGAAAGTACTAAATCCCCTATTAATATCGCCTTTTAGTTAAGGAAGTTTAGAGAAAAGTATTATGTTTGAGATGATAGTCTTTTGAATTAACCTTGACATATCGTGACTGGCAACGCGCAGTACTCTGTAGGACAATCTTTGCTTGTCTTATACGCAATCTCGTCTGACAGTTAATTCATTTGACTACACTATTCATTCATGGAAGTCCAAGCAAAAGGGTAAGAGAATAAGTTATTATCATAAAAAAGAGAGTAAGATGACTTCTTAAAAATCTAAAAAGCTATCTTACTCTCTTAAGAGATTATTAATCGAGATTTTGTTTTTCTAAGGCATAAAAGAGGCTGCCAAAGTTACCTGTGTAATCAATTGTCTGATCCTTATAAATAACTTTAGTAACAGTGAAATGATCAGCAATACCAATCATACAAGCCATTTGTGATTGACGATAAGCATCGTAATTAGCATAGCTGATTTCTTTTTCTTGTTTAGCATCATTAAGGTAAGTGATAGTTAGCATACGAGTCTCCTATTGTTCTATTTTAGTAAATACATGACGTTCGATAAGACTATCCATAAGGAAATAGAACTTATCTTGAAGGATTTTATGATCTTCAGATTTAAAGATGTTAACGAGGCGGAGCCCAGACTGATCAGTGATATTTAATTTAAAACCTGTCAAATCTTTATGGATAACAATTTTTAAGAGAAAACCAACACCAGAATTAGGCAGTTCTTCTAAGATACGGCTAAACTCAAGGTGACCAACCTTATTTTCGGAAAAGGTTAAATCTTTAAGGGCGTATTTTTTGATGTTGGGATCAATTGCATAAGTGTAGCGACAGTCTTTAAGTGAAATGGATTGTTCAAAAGCCATTAGTTATCTCCTAATAATGATTTTAATAAATGCGCTAATCCGATCACTTCATCTTCGGTATTCAACTCTGAAAAGCTGATACGGATAGATTCTTGAAGTCTTGGAGAGTTATCTCCATATTTAGCAGCTAAAACATGACTGGGTTTCACAGTTCCCGCGGTGCATGCTGAGCCTGTTGAAACGGAATAGCCTTGTAGGTCAAGTTGAGTTAATAAGATGCCATTATTAGCACCTGGGAATCCAATATTAATGACATGTGGCATAGCCAATTCATTAGTATTGAGATAATAGCTCAGTCCATCAAGATGCCTTAAGAAGGTTTCTTTTAGGTGACTAACTTTAGACCAATTATTGGTAAGATTGTTTTGAGCATCTGCTAATGCTTTAGCCATTCCTGCAATACTAATAAGGTTTTCTGTACTCGCACGATGTTTGCTTTCTTGTTCGCCACCATGTAACAAAGAATCAAACTGTTGTTGGTGATGATAGAGGATACCCACGCCTTTAGGGCCGTGAAATTTATGACCTGATATGGACATAAAATCAATACCAAGTTCTTCTGGCTCAAGAGCTACTTTTCCTGCTACTTGAACAGCGTCAACATGAAAGGCAACAGGATGCTCTTTCAATAGAGCAGCGATATCAGCAATAGGAAGGAGGTCACCAGTTTCATTATTGGCGTACATAAGACTGACGAGAATCGTATCATCACGTAAGGCAGAGCGAACTTCTTCAGGACCTATGAGACCATTGACTGGCTGTAGATAGGTGACTTCAAAGCCAAAACGTTCTTCTAGGTAAGACAAGGTATGGAGAACAGAGTGATGTTCGATAGCAGAAGTGATAATGTGTTTTCCTTGATGCTGATGAGCTAAAGCGTAGCCTTTTAAAGCAGTATTATTACTTTCAGTACCACCAGAGGTAAATATAATATTATTTGGAGATGTTTTCATCACTGATGCGATGGTCTGTCGGTATTCTCTTAATTTTTGACTAGCTAATCGTCCATGTGCATGAATACTAGACGGGTTAGTCAACTGAAGAGCCATAACTGCTGTCATTTCAGCAATAACGGTCTCTGTTAAGGGAGTAGTTGCAGCATTATCCAAATAAATCAAAATATCTTAATCCTCGTCGTGATGAAATGTAAAGAGTGGGCTGAGTGGTTGTCTTTCTTGAATACGAACGATAGCATCTGCAAATAAATCACTAGCAGTGATATATTTGGCGTTTTGAGGCACACGTTCTTTAGACAAAACAGAGTCTGTCAAAAGAATTTCTTTGATAGGTGCAGCTTCTAAAATATCAGCAGCTCCTCCAGCAAAGAGACCATGACTGGCTACAGCATAAATGTCAGTAGCCCCTCCGCGTTTAACAATTTTACTTGCTTCCGCAAAAGTTTTACCAGTATTTAGAATATCATCGATAAGAATAGCTTTTTTGCCAGAAACATCACCGATGATGTAGCCTTCTTCTCGATGGCTATCGTCTTCCTGAGCATAGTCAATAATAGCGATAGGGGCATCAAGATATTCAGCTAGGCTGCGAGCACGCTTAATACCAGAATTTTTGGGACTAACGATAACAATATCTTCTCCAGAGAAGCCTTTATTGATGTAGTGTTCTGCAAATAAAGGAGTAGTGAATAAGTTATCAACTGGAATGTTAAAGAATCCTTGGACCTGAACAGCGTGGAGATCAAGGGTTACAACACGATCAACTCCTGCCTCAACTAACATATTGGCTACTAGCTTTGCTGTGATAGGTTCGCGAGAAGCAGCAACACGGTCTTGACGTGAATAACCAAAATATGGCATTACAGCAGTAATAGAGTTGGCACTTGCACGCTTACAAGCATCAATCATGATGAGCAATTCCCAAAGATTATCATTAACTGGAAAACTAGTAGATTGAATGATATAGATATCATCTCCACGAACACTCTCTTCAATATTAATCATGATCTCACCATCTGAGAATTGACGAGAAGATACTTTTCCGAGAGGAATTCCAGAGGCTTCCGCAATTTTTTCAGCGATGTCATTGTTTGATGTCAATGAAAAAAGTTTCATTTGAGGGTTGGCGTTTTTTTGTGCCATGACAAAATACTCCTTAATTTATTAATTCCTTTTTATTTTACCAAAAAAAGGAAGAAAAATACATGGAGAGTTACTGCTTAAGGAACTAGTTATCAATTAATCGAAAATAAAACTAATTAGTGATAAAATAATATTAAAACAAAGTGGAGAGAAAGGAGTAATCATGCAAGCCACTAGGGAATCCATCACATTAGTGCTATGGTTGGCGATTTGGAAAAGGTATTGACTTTTTATAGGGAAATTCTTGGATTACGGCTGGTCAAAAAAACAGTCAATTTTGATGATAAAATCGGCTATCATCTTTACTTTGGAAGTCAATCGGCTCCGCTTGGTCTACTGATAACTTTCTTTTCACAACAATTTCAAACAGGTCACAAAGGGAGTGGTCAAGTGGGAAAAATAGCTTTTAGGGTTCTCATTAACCAACTAGACTATTGGGAAAATCATCTAAAATCTTTTGGTATCAAAACTAAGAAAGGTCATTGGTTTCATCATAAAGCTCTTTATTTCAACGATTTTGACCAACTTGAGTTAGCATTAGTTGCCTCGGCAGAAGTATCAAACAATCCTGAAATAAAAGCTTTTCATGGACTTAGTATTTACTCTAGCCAGCCACAAGCTTCAAAAGAATTTTTGGAAAAGACTATGGGATTTGCTGTTGTAAGTGAGGATGAAGAGCATTTTTATTTAAAGGTTCCAGGGAAAAGATATGAGGAGCTGCTCATTGAGAAATTCGCATCACCGGCCAATATATGGGGTGTGGGAACGATTCACCATGTTGCTTGGTCCATATTTGATGAGATTGAAGAAAAAGCTTGGAGAAAATTTCTGATAGACGAGGGGCGAGATGTGACAGTTCTTAGGGATCGAAAATA
>NZ_JBLOJT010000120.1:0-4865 GCF_047785745.1 Streptococcus pluranimalium
GCAAGTTGCAATTCTTGGATTTGAGATTCACTAAATTCTTTTGTCATATTCTTATTATAGCGCCATTTTTGATTTTTGTTAAGTATAACAGCTCAAGCAAGGGGACAAAGAGAACTATAGTACCCAAAACTGAGGACATTGAGCAATGAATCTACTTTCTTTTTATCAGTGATAGATTAATAGGTTATCAGTCATCGAGAGATATCACTGTGTATTGCTTTTTAAAAGTCTTCTCAGATACTACTCTATGGTTTGTAATATCAATATAATCATTTATATAACCTATTTGATACATCCCATATCCCGCAAAGCCACCACCAACAGAACCAACAACTCCAAATTGTAAATTTTTCCTGAGCGAAGGATTAAATCCTACCGTTAAAATTCTTAGACGGTCATCTAACCAATAAAGATAATTTTTCTCAAAAGCTTCTTTAACCCATTCAGGAAATTCTCCTGTTTTTTTTATTTGCCATACCTCAGCATTTTTTCCTTTATAAATAGCTTTCATAATATATCCTAAAAATTACATGCGTTAGGCGTTCCACCAGTTCCATAAGGAGAACAGCTACGAGGTTTAGGAAGTTTTTTTCCGTTTAATTGATCCAAAGTAGGCGAAGGAGCCAATCCTCCGAATAATCCTGCAAGGGCATCACCCCATCCAAAACCACCAGTCAACTCTGCTAAAGTCTCTGTTTCCATTTCTTCAAATCCAGTAAATAATTCTATATTCATAATTAAAATTCCTTTTCATTTTTATATTGTGGTCGCGACTACAAATTTATTATAGCAGTTATTTTAAAAAAGATTATCCAAAATCCTAAATTGTCGTTGAACTTTCCTAAACGGTCATTATTAACCATTAGAGATTCTAAAAAGACCATTTAAGAAGTATTTTTTCACTATACATCCTATGCTCTCTTACCATTTAAGATGTTTCGATAACCATTTAGGATTTTTCCATCTTCCTAACTTTATTTTTGATAGTATTAAATGGCTTACGATAAATTAAAAGATTAGAGGAGTTTTAATGTCAAGATACAAACGAACCTTTATCCCTCAGGTTGATGCTAGAGATTGTGGGGTGGCAGCATTAGCTTCTATTGCTGCTTTTTATGGGTCTAGGTACTCACTCGCTCACTTAAGAGAACTTGCTAAAACCAATAAGGAGGGCACTACTGCTCTTGGTCTTGTCAAGGCTGCTCAAGAAATCGACTTTGAAACACGAGCCATCCAAGCGGATGCTAGTCTCTTTGAAATGGATGATGTCCCTTATCCTTTCATCGCCCATGTCAATAAGGAAGGAAAACTACAACACTACTATGTTGTCTATCAGGCTGGCAAGAAAGAGCTAGTCATTGGTGATCCTGATCCTAGTGTCAAAGTCACTAAAATGTCCTACGATACCTTCCTTTCTGAATGGACTGGTGTCGCTTTATTTATGGGGCCTAAACCATCCTACAAGCCCCATAAGGACAAAAAGAATAGCTTGACCAGCTTTCTGCCCCTTATTTTTAAGCAGAAAGCTGTTATTAGTCAGATTGTCATTGCTAGCCTCCTTGTGACCATCATTAACATTGTTGGTTCTTATTATCTACAATCCATTTTAGATGATTATATTCCCAATCATATGCTCTCCACGCTTGGGATTATTTCTGTTGGCTTGATTGTGACTTATGTTATCCAACAAGTGATGACCTTTGCCAGGGATTATCTGCTTACCGTGCTCAGTCAGCGCTTAACCATTGATGTTATTTTATCTTATATCAAGCACATTTTTGACCTTCCCATGTCTTTTTTTGCGACTAGACGTACTGGTGAAATCACCTCACGCTTTACAGATGCCACTGCTATCATTGATGCTTTAGCGTCCACTATCCTGTCTCTTTTCCTAGACGTCTCAATCGTCGTCATTGTCGGCGGGGTCTTGTTACTGCAAAACCCTCATCTTTTCTTCCTGTCACTGGTTTCTATTCCAATCTATCTTGTCATTATTTTTGCCTTTATGAAACCTTTTGAACGGATGAATAACGATGTGATGCAGAGTAATGCCATGGTCAGTTCAGCCATTATTGAGGATATCAACGGGATTGAGACAATCAAATCGTTAACCAGTGAGGAAGTGCGTTACCAAAAGATTGACCGTGAGTTTGTGGATTATCTCGATAAATCTTTCGTTTTAAGCAAACTGTCTACTCTTCAGTCCACTTTGAAACAAGGCGCTCAACTCATTCTCAATGTCCTCATCCTTTGGTTAGGGTCAAGACTTGTGATTCAAGGAAAGATCTCCGTTGGTCAACTCATTACTTTTAATACCCTCTTGAGCTATTTTACAGACCCTTTAGAAAATATCATCAACCTCCAAACAAAGTTACAATCTGCAAAAGTTGCCAATACCCGGCTCAACGAAGTTTACTTGGTTGAGTCTGAATTTAAAGATAAGACATTTAAAACTGATCCTACGCTGCTTAATGGCGATATCATTTTTGATCACGTTTCTTATAAATATGGCTTTGGCCGTGATACCTTATCTGATATCTCCCTAACCATCAACGAAAAAACAAAGATAGCTCTGGTTGGCATTAGCGGTTCTGGTAAAACAACCCTTGCTAAAATGATTGTTAATTTTTACGAGCCATATCAGGGAACTATTCGACTAAATGGTACCGATCTTAAAACACTAGATAAGAAAGTGCTAAGACGCCATATTAACTACCTGCCCCAGCAAGCCTATATTTTTGATGGCTCTATCCTTGACAATCTGACCTTAGGAGTTCAAGAAGGGATTAGCCAAGAAGACATTCTAAGAGCTTGTGAGATTGCCGAAATTCGTCAGGATATTGAACAAATGCCTATGGGCTATCAAACAGAATTATCAGATGGCGCAGGCTTATCCGGTGGACAGAAACAACGCATTGCCCTAGCACGCGCCTTGCTCACAAAAGCACCAGTTCTCATTCTTGACGAAGCGACAAGTGGCTTGGATGTTCTCACAGAGAAAAAGGTCATTGACAACCTCTTAGCCCTTGATAAAACCATTATCTTTGTGGCGCACCGCCTCAGCATTGCTCAACGAGCTGAGAAAATCCTTGTCTTAGACCAAGGCAAAGTTGTCGAAGAAGGCTCCCATAGCGATTTGGTGAGACGCCAGGGCTTTTATTATCATTTGTTTAGTAAATAAGGAGGATTTATGAATCCAAATCTTTTTCAAAGTGCTGAATTTTATAGACGTCGTTACCAAAACTTTGCGACCTTACTGATTTACCCGTTACTACTACTAGCTGGTTTCCTAGTTATCTTTTCCTTAATAGCTAAGAAAGAAATTAGTATCTCAACCGTTGGTGAAATCACACCAACCAGTGTGATTGCTTCCATTCAATCTACCAGTGATAATCCCTTATCTAGTCACCAACTCAAGGAAAATAAAGTCGTTAAAAAAGACGATTTTCTCCTAAGTTATTCAGAAACTATGGATGAATCCCAGAAAACAGCTCTAGAGACGCAATTAGCTAGTGCCAAACGCCAAAAAATTGGACTCGAAACCTTAAAAGCCAGTTTAAAACAAGGGGTTAACTTCTTCATTGACGACGGTGTAGACGAATTTGGCCACCTCAATACTTATCAGAGTTTTATGCTTAAAGTCAAAGAGTTAGAACCTAAGATGACACCATCACAACCCTATGCTAATCAACCTTACCCTAACCAAATACCGCAACAAGATTCAGAAATACCTTCGCAAGAACCACAAGTACCAAGCATCCCTAACAATCAACCTGATATAACAACTGGCATAGAGGAACAAGTCCCACAAATACCTTCTGTACAATCTCCTCAAGGAGCTATGTCTACTACCAGCTCTGCTAATCTTACTCTCTTAAATCTCACTACCAATAAAAGTGTGAAGACAGACACAACAACTGATGGTCTCATGTTAACTGAGAATGCTTCCTCAAACAGTCAATCACAAATTGATATTCTCAGAACAGAATATATCCAAAAAACGGATGAGCAATTGACCACTATTACCAATCAAATTGCAGAATTAGAAGGAAAACTACAACAAGCTGAGGTTCAAGTTCAAAATAATACGATTAAAGCCCCACAAGATGGCATTGTTCATCTCCTAAAAAGTTTATCTAAAACGAATATCATTCCCAAAGGAACAGAAATAGCGCAAATTCTTCCTGATATGAATCAAACCAAAAAGGTAATGATTACCTACTATGTCAATTCTAATGACATTGCAACGATCAAACGAGGACAATCTGTTCGTCTTAGACTGGATAAAATCAGTAGTCAAGACATCGTCCTTCTTGGTAAAGTCAAAGTCATCGATGCCTCTTCAACTGAAACCAAAGAAGGAAATCTTTTTAAAGTTAAAGCGCAGGCAAAGATTTCAGAAGCTGATAGCCGCATTCTCAAATATGGCATGCAAGGAAGAGTCACAAGTATCATTGGAAAGAAAACATTCTTTAACTATTACAAGGATAAGATTTTGAATGACATACGATAAACTGAAATATAAAAAAATGACCCAACTTTTGTACTGACCCCCAAAAGTTGGACAACTAATTATTGAAAGGATTTAGTTCTGTATTGGACAGGACTAAGTCCTTTTAGTTTTGTTTTGATTCGTTTGTTGTTGTAGTAAAAAATGTAATCTGTGATAGCTTGCTCAGGAGCACATTACCAAACGTGGGAATCCTTATGCTCGAAAGATTCTGTTCAAGTGTATTCAAAATATGGCTTCTGCTAGTCACACCAATCCTTGCCATATCGCAGACTTCTATGAGAAACGAAAAAGACAATCGCAAACGACTTCAACCAAGCCACATACGATTGCCTCTATACATCGCCTCATCAGG
>NZ_JBLOJT010000121.1:0-4796 GCF_047785745.1 Streptococcus pluranimalium
TGTTTATCTGAGCCTAACATAAGGCTTTTTTCTGTCTAGCTTAATTTTACAAATTGGGGTTGTTGAAAATCAACTAGCACCACGAGTTACAAGTACAAACATACATGAAAGCCTTTACATGACGTGAGAGAAAGAGTATAATGGATGGGTAAAGCAAGCGTTTGCATAGATATTATTTTTGGAGGTTTCTGAATGAAACAAGAAACAGTTAGTAAGGAACGGCAGCATTTTGGCTTGCGGACATTAAAATGTGGTACCGCTTCAGTTCTTTTGTCGGTCAGTTTTTGTGCCTTGGGTGGGCAGGTTGTCCAAGCAGAAGAACCTGCCATGGATAATATCAATCTGCAGGTAGATTCTTCGGTATCTGCGGAAGATACAGCAAAGAGTGCAGATCAGACAGGAAATAATGAGGTGGCAGGGCCTCTGCTTGAGGAGATTGCTACGAGTAGAAGCACCACTTCTGATCAAACAGTGTCGGCACAGTCAGAAGAAGTAGCTGATACAGTAAGCCCAGCGCCGGCACCTCAGGAGGCAGCTTTAGTAACAGATGATGAAGTTCAAGAAGGCTCTATTCGCATGCATTTTAAAAAACTACCGTCTGACAATCCAGCCAGCCTTGGTCTGTGGACATGGGATGATGTGGAGACGCCATCTAGTCAAAAGGGGTCTTGGCCAACAGGAGCAACCAGTTTTTCAGAAACTAGGACGGATGACTATGGGCATTACTTAGATGTGCCACTGTCTGCAGAAAAACGAGAAAAAATTAGCCTTTTAATCAATAATACGGCTGGTGAAAATCTGACAGGAGATAAGAGAGTTGAGCTCATTAGTCCCAAGATGAATGAGGTTTGGTTTGATGAAAAATATAACTCCTATACCTATGAGCCAATCACTGAGGGCATCGTGCGGATTAATTATCTACGTTCAGATAAGAACTATGACCGCAAGTCTTTGTGGTTGTGGGGAGATGTAAAGCAACCTACGACGGACTGGCCTGACGGACTTGATTTTGCCAAGCAGGGCAAGTATGGGGCTTATGTTGATGTCAAATTGACTGATCTGTCTAAATCAATCGGCTTTTTATTGCTAGATGAGAGTAAATCAGGCGATGATGTAAAGATTCAGCCGAATGATTACACTTTTACAGATTTGAAAAAACATCGCCAGCTTTTCTTGAGAGACGCCGATCCTACGATTTATACCAATCCTTACTTTGTAAACGATGTCCGAATGACTGGAGCGCAGCATATCAGTCTGACTGAAATCAAGACGACCTTTACTAGCTTCGAAAATCTCAAAAAAGAAGATATTTTAAAGAATGTACAGGTGAAAAATAAAGGCAATCAGCCTGTAGCCATCAAGGATATTATCTTGGATGAAGGTGCGAAAAAAGTCATCCTTCAGGGAGAATTCGGACAGGAGGACGCACCTTATACAGTGGCTTATGGAAGTGAGCAATTTAAGACAGGTATGAATTGGCAGTTAAAAGATAGTTTGTATCAATATAACGGTGATCTGGGTGCTCGTGTGACAGAAAAAGGTCAGAAAGCGGCAGTTACCGTATGGTCACCAAGTGCAGATCAGGTGTCACTAGTGGTCTATGATAAAGCGAACCAAGGCAAGGTTGTCGGCAGAATTGCCATGGTCAAGAGGGAAAAAGGAACCTGGCATGCGGACTTAACAGCAGATAGTGGTTTGGGGATTAGGGACTATCGTGGTTATTACTACCACTATGACATCAAACGAGGTGACAAGTCCGTCTTAACCTTGGATCCTTATGCTAAGTCCTTGGCTGCCTGGAACAGTGATTTGGCAGAGACAGACCCGTCTTACAAGGTTGCTAAGGCTGCCTTTGTAGACCCGACAGAAGTCGGACCAAAAGAGTTGACTTATGCTACCATTCCAAACTTTAAAGACCGGAAAGATGCGGTGATTTACGAAGCACATGTCCGTGATTTTACGTCTGATCAGGCGATTTCAAGTGACTTGAAGTCACAGTTTGGAACCTTCTCGGCTTTTGTGGAGAAATTGGATTATCTAAAAGAGTTGGGTGTAACCCATATTCAGCTGTTGCCTGTCCTTAGTTATTACTATGTCAATGAACTCAAAAATGCAGAGCGGCTGGACGAGTATGCTTCTAGCAACAGCAACTATAACTGGGGTTATGACCCGCAGAATTATTTCTCCCTAACAGGTATGTATTCAAGCAATCCGACCAATCCGATTGCCCGTATCGCAGAATTTAAAGAACTAGTCAATGAAATTCACAAGCGCGGTATGGGTGTGATTATGGACGTGGTCTATAACCATACGGCTAAAACGGCGATTTTTGAAGATTTAGAGCCGAATTATTACCACTTTATGGACGCAGACGGTACTCCGCGAACCAGCTACGGTGGCGGTCGTTTGGGAACGACCCATTACATGAGCCGTCGTGTTTTAGTGGACTCAATTAAGTACTTGACTGACGAATACAAGGTGGATGGCTTCCGCTTTGACTTGATGGGGGACCATGATGCCGAAACCATTCAGAAGGCTTACGATGAAGCGAAAAAGCTCAATCCAAATCTGATCATGCTAGGCGAGGGTTGGGTGACTTATTCAGGTGATGAAAACAAGCCTGTCCAGCCAGCGGATCAATCCTGGATGAAATCTACCAATTCTGCGGCGGTATTTTCAGACGACATTCGCAATACGATGAAGTCAGGTTATCCTAATGAAGGAACGCCTGCCTTTATCACAAATGGTAAGCGGGATCTTGAAAAAGTTTTCCGCAATATTAAGGCGCAGCCAACGAACTTTGAAGCAGATGATCCAGGTGATGTGATTCAGTATATCGCAGCTCATGACAATCTGACCTTGTTTGACATCATCGCCCAATCCATCAAAAAAGACCCTGCCAAACCAGAAAATGAAAAGGAGATTCATCGTCGTCTCCGTTTGGGGAATCTCATGGTCTTGACCTCTCAAGGAACACCATTTATCCATTCAGGTCAAGAATACGGTCGAACCAAGCAATTCCGCCATACAGACTATCGCACGCCTGTATCAGAAGATAAGGTGCCAAACAAGGCTCATCTTTTGACCAACGAAGACGGTAGCCCATTTGATTATCCCTATTTTATCCATGATTCCTATGATTCGAGTGACGCGGTCAATCATTTTGACTGGAGCAAGGCGACAGACAGCGCAGCCTATCCTGAACATGCAAGAAGCCGTGCTTATACAGCAGGCTTGATTGCCCTTCGGAAATCAACAGATGCTTTCAAATTGCCATCTAAAGAGGAAGTTGACAAGCGCGTGACCTTGCTGACAAGAGCAGGCAAAGACGGTGTTGAAAAAGAAGACCTTGTTTTGGGCTACCAGACTGTCGCAAGCAATGGCGATGTCTATCTGGTCTTTGTCAATGCCGATACTAAGGCACGTAGCTTTACAGTTGAACAATCCTTGAAGACGGTAGCTGTACTAGCAGACGGAAAACAAGCAGGTACAGAAGCAATTCAAGCATCAGATGGTGTTCAGCTCACCGAACACAGCTTGACCCTTGCACCGCTGACCGCAACTGTTTTACGGATTGCCAAAGAAGATGCGCAGACGCCACCGAGCGGAGTCAAGATGGTCAAAGGATCGGTAATCCTTGAATACCGTGACATCAACGACCGCATATTGAAAGACAATGCCCTTGTTCACTATAATGCAGCAGTAGATACTGCCTATAATGCGGAGGAATCTGAACATAGAACCCAGACGATTGTGGGCTACGATGGCAAAACTTACAAATTGGCACCAGCGGGAACTTACAAGGTTGGAGAGGTAGATGAACATAGTCATTTAGTCTCATCAGCACCTATGGTTGGTCGAGTGGTAGGAAATACTACCCTGATTGTGACCTACGTTTACCAAGAAGTTACAGCACCATCAGACACACCAGACGATTCGCAATCAAAACCGCAAATAGATGCGGAAAAGATCACACCGATTGTTTCTCATGTAAGGAAACCAGAAGGTGAGTTAAGCGAGTTAGATGTTATAGGAGCAGTGGCAGAAATTGGTCAAGGAACAGTTCAGCTTGCCCCAGGTATGGCGTTGCCAACTCGAGCAGGTGAGTATGACATTTCAGTTATAGTAACCTACCCGGATAAGAGTAGGGATGAGTTAGTCGTCCCTGTCACACTTACTCCGAAGACAGATACTCAAAAAACACTGCCACAAAGTTCTATTCAAGATTCCGAAGGCTCAGAGGCACTAAAAGTGAGTGACCAGTCACAGTCTCAGGCTAAGACTGAATTGACAGACAGAAAGAGTCAGAAAGACTTACCCAAAACAGGTAGCGAGTCTTCAACGACAGGCTTCTGGTCAGGTATTTTAACGCTCGTAGCAGGACTAGCCATCGTTAGAAAAAACAAAAAGAGCGAGTAATACGCTCTTGCTAAAAGAGTCTGGAACAAAAAAATATCACTTTAGAAATTCGTTACTATAGTCAAATGAATTAACTTTCAGAACAAGGAACAGAAAAGACGCGGACTGTACTTGAGTACGGCAAGTCGAAAGTGACTATGTATCAAAGTTATACTCTTCGAAAATCAAAAGCAAACCTTGTTGACTTGCTTTAATGAACACCAGTTCTATCTGTATCAGTGGCGGTTAGCCTGCTTTTGATTGTCATTGAGTATTAATTCAAAAGATTATAGTTAGCTCTATGAAGTTGATAAGACTATAAAAAAGCGAACAAGATAGTTCTTCTGTTGAACAGAATGCTATTTTGTTCGCTTTTTATCTTTTGTGTCAGGCTTTTA